>JBBQPP010000670.1:0-2622 GCA_038217255.1 Bacteroidales bacterium
CGACACAAGTTCTTTCATGAAAATGGTTGCCGTTTGTCTGATCATGGTTTGGAAACTGCCATTGCTGAAGATTACACAAACGAAGAAATTGAGAAAATATTCACCAAAATAAGGGGTGGGGCTGAATTATCGCAAATCGAAATTCTGAAATTCAAATCAGCAATGTTGTACGAATTTGGCATAATGGACCACTCGCGAGGATGGACACAGCAATTCCACATTGGCGCCCTTCGCAATAATAGCACAAGGCTTTTTAATAAATTGGGTGCCGATGTTGGATTGGATTCTATTGGCGACTTTGAAATTGCAAAACCACTTTCGAAATTGCTCGACAGACTTGATATGAATAATAAACTCTCCAAAACTGTTTTGTACAATTTGAATCCACGCGACAACGAATTGATTGGGACAATGATAGGTAATTTTCAGGATGGCTCTGTACCGGGTAAAATGCAATTTGGTTCTGGCTGGTGGTTCCTCGACCAAAAAGATGGTATGACAAAACAAATAAATGCACTTTCGAACTTAGGTTTGTTGAGCCGTTTTGTTGGAATGCTTACAGATTCCAGAAGCTTCCTTTCCTACACCCGCCACGAATATTTCCGCCGCACCCTTTGCAATATTTTGGGCAACGATATTGAAAATGGTGAAATCCCATACGACATGAAATTAGTTGGTCAAATGGTTGAGAATATCTGTTTCAACAACGCAAAAGAGTATTTTAATTTTGGATAAAAACCGGGTGCTGATTTATAATAAAAATATTATGAATTATTTTATTAAAGTTTTAGTTTTGCAATCGATTGCAATCGATTGCAATCAATGAATAAAAAGATAGAAATGAATAAAAAAGTTGTCGCTTTTGGCGAAATAATGTTGAGGCTTTCAACACCTGATTATTTGCGTTTTTCGCAAAGCAATTCGCTGAATGCCACATTTGGCGGTGGAGAAGCAAATGTTGCCGTTTCCCTTGCCAATTTTGGTATTCCTGTTGATTATGTAACGCGACTTCCCAAAAATGATATTGGGCAGGCTTGCTTGATGGATTTGCGAAAATATGGCGTTGGTGTTGAAAATATTGTTTGGGGCGGTGAACGCATTGGGATTTATTTTCTTGAAACCGGTGCTGTAAGTCGTGGCAGTAAAGTGGTTTATGATCGTGCACATTCAGCTGTATCTGAAGTTAAACCGGGAATGATTGACTGGAATAAAGTGTTTGAAGGAGCTAACTGGTTTCATTGGACAGGCATTACACCTGCCATTTCACAAAGTGCTGCCGATGTTTGTCTTGAAGCAATAAAAAAAGCTAATGAACTTGGAATTACGGTTTCGTGCGATTTGAACTTCCGCAAAAACCTATGGAAATATGGGAAAAAAGCAGGTGAAGTAATGCCTGAATTGGTTGCCGGAACTGATATTGTTCTCGGGAATGAGGAAGATGCTGAAATGGTTTTGGGAATAAAACCGGACGGTGTAAATGTAACCGGTGGACATGTTGAAGCTGCTGCATATCAATCAGTATCTCAGCAAATTATGCAACGTTTTCCACGTTGCAAAAAGGTAATCACAACTTTACGCGGTTCTGTAAATGCCAACCACAACAGCTGGTCGGGCGTACTTTGGGATGGCGGGAAACTTTATGGTTCTCCAACCTATCAAATTACGCATATTGTTGACCGTGTCGGTGGTGGAGATTCTTTTATGGGCGGCCTTATTTACGGTTTGCTGTCCTATAAAGACGATGATCAGAAAGCTTTGAATTTTGCTGTTGCTGCATCATGTCTGAAGCATACAATTTATGGTGATTATAACCAGGTAACTGTTGACGAAGTTGAAAAACTGATGGGCGGTGATGCTTCGGGAAGGGTAGCGAGATAGAAGGAGCCTCCTTATCCCGATAACTATCGGGACCCTCCGAAGGAGGGACTTGAAGAACATAAGCTCCGTAGGAGCGATTTATATTGTAACCCCGGGTTTCAACCCGGGGATCAAATCAAAAACAGGAAAAAGGAAATCGGCGCAATCACTTGGTTGATTGAAACAGAAAACTACCATGCGCCGAAAATTAAAAAAGTTGTTTGAAACATAATAAATTACACGCGTCGAAAAATTTAAAACAGAATAAATAATTACAAAATAAGGAAGGAAGAAATATTCGGTCTTCACTCTTCTAACTTTCTTTAAGCTTTAAACTCGAAACTTTAAACCAGAATTATGGCCAGATTTACAAGAATACAAGTAGCATTAAAAATGAAAGAAACCGGAATGGTACCGGTGTTCTATCACAAAGATACAGAATTGTGCAAAGAAGTGGTGAAAGCTTGCTACGATGGAGGAGCACGCGTTTTTGAATTCACTAACCGGGGCGATTTTGCATCCCTTGTTTTTGCTGAACTCAATAAATGGACAATCGAAAACTGTCCCGAAATGATAATGGGAGTAGGCTCGGTAATCGACGAAGGAACTGCGGCCATGTATCTGGCGCTTGGCGCTAATTTTATCGTTTCCCCGGTAATTGACGAAGGTACAGCACGAGTTTGCAACAAACGGAAAGTTTCCTGGAGTCCCGGTTGTGGATCGGTTACAGAAATAGGCCGCGCCCACGAACTTGGTGCTGAAGTG
>JBBQPP010000671.1:0-2619 GCA_038217255.1 Bacteroidales bacterium
CCTGAAAAAGCACAAACCGGGCCCGCTGTTCGTTTCGATGAAAACATAATTAATTCGCATTTAAATGAATTAAAAGAGTTTGGCGACTATCAACTATTGTACAAATTAATTTCTAAAAGTATTTTTGACAGATATAATAAATAAATCATGGCATTTTTTAAAGATGAACTTAAAAATATAAAGGCTTTTATTTTCGATGTTGACGGTGTTTTGTCGCATGACACCTCACCCTTAAACAAAGAGGGAGATCCCGTCAGAACTTCGAATGTAAAGGATGGATTTGCAATAAGGAATGCCATTAATTTTGGATTCCCAATAGCCATAATAACAGGTGGTTATTTGGAAAGAGTACGATTTAGGCACGAAAAACTAGGTGTTGTTCATTATTACGAAAAAGCCCGGGATAAAACTGACTGTTTAAAAGACTTTTCAGCAAAAACCGGAATCGCTCCCAAACACATTTTATTTATGGGAGATGATTTAGTTGATTATAAAATTATGACAGAAGTTGGAATACCGGTCTGTCCAAAGGATGCGGTTGCTGATATCAAAGCCATTTCAAAATACATTTCCCATAAAAATGGAGGAGATGGTTGTGTGCGCGATGTAATTGAACAAACGCTTCGTGCTCAAAATAAATGGTTTACAAAAGACATGCTATTCAATAATGCATTTTAAAATGAAATGGTTACCTGATTATAATTACATTCTTGCTTCAAAATCGCCTCGCAGACAAGAGCTTTTACAGTCGTTAGGAGTTAATTTCCAAGTTATTACAAAAGAAGTTGAAGAAAATTATCCCGATAATCTTAACAAGGAAGAAATCCCGGGTTTTTTAGCAGAACTAAAAGCCAAACATTTTTTGAACGATTTAAAAGAAAATGATTTGCTAATTACTGCCGATACTATCGTGTGGTTTAATGGTGAGGTTCTTGGAAAACCCGGAAACAGAACGGAAGCAATCGAAACACTTCAAAAACTAAGCGGGCATGAGCATCAGGTAATTTCAGGTGTATGTTTATCTTCTGTTCAAAAACAAAAGTCATTCTATTCAATTACAAATGTACGGTTTAAACAACTTTCCTTACCCGAAATCGAATATTACATTTCTGAATTTAAACCGTATGATAAAGCCGGTGCATACGGAATTCAGGAGTGGATAGGGTTTATTGGAATTACTTATATTGAAGGTTCATTTTACAATGTTATGGGTTTACCAATCCAGCAACTTTATACAGAAATTCAAAATTTCTGAAACCATGATTTAATAAGGTTACAGAATTCGATGTGTTGCAAAACAGTCAATTAATACTTTATATTAAAACCCTTTTCGCATATAATTCGTAAGTTGATATAGACAAATCTAAAATCAATATTATGAATTATCCATTTAAGCTTTTTACATTAATTTTTCTTTCTGTGTTTTTGTTGAGTGCTTGTAATAAAAAACAAGACAAATCGGTGGAAGTTGGTTTGTTAATTCATTCATTTGATAATGAACGGTGGGAAAAAGACAGAGGCTTTTTTGTAGAGAAAGTCCAGGAACTTGGAGGAACTGTTATAGTTGAAACTGCCGACAATGATGCCAGTAAACAGTTGGCACAGGCAAAAGAAATGCTCGCCAACGGCGTTGACGTTTTAGTAGTGGTTCCGGTTGACCAGTTTGCAGCTGCTGAAATTGTTAAGGAAGCTCATGCCCATGATGTGAAAGTAATCTCGTATGACAGGTTAATCAAAAATTGTAAGCTTGATTACTATGTATCAACAGATAATGTTGAAATTGGGGAAATGCAAGCAAATTATCTCGCCAGAATTAAACCAGTAGGCAAATATGCTCTTATTGGCGGAGCAAAAGGCGACAATAACAGTAAATACTTATACCTGGGACAAATGAATGAACTCGCCCCGCTGATTGAAAAAGGCGATATTAAAATTGTGTATAATGAATTTACTGATGAATGGGGCGAAGATGAAGGATACGTGCAAACAAAAAATATTTTAAAAATGAACAACGATGTTGATGCAATTATTGCCGGCAACGACGCAATTGCTATGGGGGTAATTAAAGCCTTACGCGAAGAAGGCCTTGAAGGCAAAGTGCTGCTTGCAGGAATGGATGCCGACCTTGAAAACCTTCAGGAAATTGTTGCTGGACATCAAACCTGCACAATATATAAACCTTACGAAAAACTGGCTGCAACAGCCGCTGAACTTGCTGTGAAATTAGGTAAAGGGGAAGAATGTGAAAGAACTTTTGAAACCATCAGTAATGGAGAAGTTCTTGTACCGTCAGTTTTTCACGAAGGGGTGATTGTTAACCGCGAAACCCTTAAACTTACTATTGTTTCCGAGGGATATCAAAAAGAAGAAGAAATTTACAAATAGTAATTGAGTTTTAAATTAAAATTATTTGAGTGATTAGGGAGATTCTGAACATCAGATCTCCCTTTTTTCTATATTTATAAAGCTTTTGTTTTTAGGAAATGTTGTCAACCATTAACACTTGCAATAGTCTCGCTTAATACTGGTGTTTACTGAAACTGAAATTAATTCTAAAATAGAACAATATGAATACTACTTCTAAAACAAAATTGAACGGAACAAATTGGTGGATAGCAC
>JBBQPP010000672.1:0-2616 GCA_038217255.1 Bacteroidales bacterium
AAAGAAGAGATGAACCGCATTTTTGCACTGCTGCCAAAAAAACGTCAAAACCTTTTATTTTCGGCAACATTAAGCGACGATGTCAACAACATTAACCAGTTTCTTTTGCATGATCCGCTGGTAATAAAAATAGAACCCGAAACAAATACCATTGACCTTATCCATCAGCTTGCCTATTTTGTGCAGGAGGAGAAAAAAGGACCGCTTCTGCGCTATTTATTAAAAAATAACGCCTGGAAACAGGTGCTGGTTTTTACCTCTTCGGCGTATAAAGCAGATGCTGTGGCCGATAAATTGCTTAAAAACGGAGTGGATGCAGAAGCTATCCACAGTAAAAAAAGCCAGGGGGCTAGAACAGAAGCTTTGCGCCTGTTTAAATCGGGCGACATTCAGGTGTTGGTTACTACCGATTTATTAGCCCGCGGTATCGATATCGAATTTTTACCTTGTGTAATTAATTATGAATTACCCCGATCACCCAAAGATTATGTTCACCGAATTGGGAGAACGGGTCGTGCTGAATCTCCCGGCGAAGCGATTTCATTAATTGCTCCCGATGACGAGCATCATTTTAGAATCATCCAAAAAAAAATGGGTAAATGGGTAGAAAGAATCGAAACAGCAGAACTTAACTTAAGTGCTTATTAGTAAAGATGGTTTTCTATACATGATTGTAATACATAATAATATCTGAACTACGATTTTTCCCCAACTTCACTCTTCCCCCGCTCGCACCGATTTGTAATCGGTGTGCCATTAGGTATAATGTACT
Organism: Bacteroidales bacterium; assembly: GCA_038217255.1. Classification (GTDB taxonomy): domain Bacteria; phylum Bacteroidota; class Bacteroidia; order Bacteroidales; family Prolixibacteraceae; genus Draconibacterium. The sequence goes on from JBBQPP010000672.1 coordinate 773, forward strand.
GATATTCAGGTTAATAGATAAAATGCGAAATGCAAATTGGAAGCAATAGAGTTTTCAAGTTTTCAGATAAAAATTTTCATAATCAGTTTGCGCATCAATCTGCATTGCAAAAAGCGAGATACAAAACAGCAGTACTAATTTTTTGCCATTTATTGGTTTAATTTTGATTTTGAGGAAACTGACCAACCCGGGCATAAGGGTATGTTGCCATTTTTGTTATGTTGTAGTAAGTGTTCAACCCCGATACACCTGCTGCTTCCAAACTTTCCATATCAATCATTCCGGCTGCATCAACCGCATTTTGAGGTAAATACACCGACTGAATGCTTCCTACCATCAAAATTGTGCGACTCGATTTAATAAAATATTCTTCTTCAAACTTTAATAAAATTTTTAAGGGGCTTTCGGCGACACAGGGTGCCTTGCTTTCTTTAAAAAACTGTGTGCTAAGTCCGCATTGGTCAAATTCCGACTGAAAATCATCAAATTTAGCCGACGTATAATGGGCTTTGTCGGTAAAGCTGTGGCTAACCATATTAATGGAATATTCTCCGGTTTCGTGAATATTTTTGTAAGTGTGACGGGGAATAGCTGTAGGCCGTTGCATGAATCCCAAAAGCCCCGGGGACGAACTGAGATGCACCACGGAGCTTATGACGGCCAGGTTGGTGGTATTATTTTTTGAAATGGTTCCAACAAGGTTTACGGGTTTAATACCAATTAAACTATTTACCAGATTTAAGCGGTACACCTTATCCATCTGCTCAATGTCGTATTTTGTTATTTCCTTCAGATTAGTTGACATGCTTTAACGCTTCTATTTTTTGCATAATAACCTCGGCTTCGGCATATTTTTGGTCCGCTGATTTTCGGTCCTTTCGAGACAATAGGAATGATTCTTCCATGAGTTGATCGTATTGTTTCGTTAATTGTTTCAGCGGATCTTTTTTAAATAATTTAAACATATCGTTTGTTTTATAAATTGTTTAACCAATTTGTGTTGTTAATTAAACATAAATGCATGGAATAATGTTTAGATGAATGAAAAAGTTTAAAGAATGAGATCCTTATTATTACTATTACTGGTAACCATAACGCTAAATGTTTTTTCACAAAAGTTACTTGTTAAAAGTCCCGTTCGGTTTTTAGCATTGGGTGATTCTTATACTATCGGACAAAGTGTAACGGAAGCAGACCGCTGGCCTAACCAGTTGCTTGAATCGCTTAAAAAAAAGGGCATCGAAACTGAAAAACTTACAATAATTGCTCAAACCGGTTGGCGAACCGACAATTTAATTGATGCCATTAGCAGAGGAAAACCTGATTCAATGTACAATCTGGTATCGCTTCTTATTGGAGTAAATAATCAATATCAGGGGAGAAATATTGACGTTTATCCCATTGAATTTCGTCAACTTCTGGAAACAGCAATCGCACAATGCGGCGGACGAAAGGAAGGTGTTTTTGTTTTATCGATTCCTGATTATGGTTTTACACCGTTTGGACAAAGTAGCCAGGCTCGAATTAGTGCCGAAATTGACCAATACAATCAAATAAACAGACAAATTACAAGCGCAATGGGCATTGCCTGGTATGACATTACACCCATTAGCCGTGAGGCATTAGATAAACCGGAGTATTTGGCATATGATGGTCTGCACCCCAGTGGGAAAATGTATGCCAAATGGATTGAACTAATTTTAGATAGTCCAGAATTTGAAATATACACATCGAATGCTTTAAAATACGAGGATGTGCATAATACACTGGTATATCCAAATCCTGCCAGCACAAATATAACTATTAGTGCACCTCAAAAGGGAAATAGTATTGTTATATATAAT
>JBBQPP010000673.1:0-2593 GCA_038217255.1 Bacteroidales bacterium
CTATTGAAAAGCCAATTCCTGCTTTGGTTCCGCTCGAAACCAAAGGTAGTGTGGCGCAAAATCTGCAGGGACTGAACCTGAAAAATGTAAAAGCCGTTATTTGGGTGGACGGTAAAAAAGCAGGCGAAGATTTTGGCGAAATGATATTTACACACTTTGGTTTGTCGGGACCAATTATATTAACGTTGAGCCGGATTGCAGTTGCTGCATTGCAAAACAACAAAAAAGTTGAAATCTCCATCGACCTAAAACCCGCACTTGACGATCAAAAATTGGACATGCGTTTGATCCGCGATTTAAACGGACATGGCAAAAAACAAATCGGCAATATTTTTCGCGAGTGGTTGCCGGCTTCAATGATCCCTGTTTTTATTGAAGAGCTCCAACTCGACCCCGAAAAAGAATGCCACCAGATAAACGGAAATGAACGGAAACAAATCAGGAATTTAATGAAAAACCTTCGTTTCGAAGTGTCGCACAACCGTTCGTTTAAAGAAGCAATTATTACTGCAGGTGGGATTGTTACTTCCGAAATTTCGCCTAAAACAATGGAATCGAAAATAGTTTCAGGACTTTATTTTGCTGGCGAAATGATTGATTTGGATGCCGAAACCGGTGGTTACAATTTGCAGATTGCATATTCAACCGGCTGGCTGGCTGGAAATTCGGCGGCGGAAAGCCTCCCCCTGCCCTCCCTATAACCGGGACAAGCTCTCCGAGAGAGGGGGTAAAGAAAACATGGACTTGGAAAGTCCATGTCCCATTCAGCACAACAATGAATAGGTGATAAGCAATTTTTCATCTTTTTTCCATCGGAGCCAACCGATAGTTATTGGTTTTAAATTCTTGTTCTGAAGTTCAACCTGTATCCATTCGTCTTTAATTGAAATGGGTTGCAGGATGTCATAATCGTTATTCACTTCGCCTGCGTAATCCAGGGGTTTTACTTTTATTGTTTGTGGATTTTCAGGAAGTATTTCAATCGAATAAACCCTTAATAAAAACTCAGGCCAGAGAATTATGTTCCCCTCGAAACGGTTTACAAAGGTTGTTTTTTGTGTCGATGTATTCACCGTTATTTCAATAAATTCCTTACCGAGTGATTGCACCCTAAAATACAAAATACCGTAATCCATCTTCATGTGGTTGGGCTGTAACCAGGGCGGTGCATAGGAAATACTATAATTACCCGGGTCGCTTTGCGAAAATACAATGCTGTCCATGCGAAAATTATCTTGAGCTGTTTTCGATAGATTGGGGTTGCCATAAAAATACAAAACAGGATATTCATAAAAATTGGGGCTAAAAAAACCTAAGCCCAATGGATTTTCCGGGGTTTGTGAAAAAGCGATTTTCAAGTCATTATAAACTGCCGGATGAAATAATTCTGTAGTAACTCTGGATTGAACTTCTTCGTCAGCCTTGTTTTTCCGCATTTTTTGCCGAATAAATAAAATTGTGATTAATAAAAGGAGTAAAACAAACAAAATGACGTTTCCAACATGAATTGTTTTTTGATTGCTTCGGTAAACCATAAATATTGACACAACAATTGCAAAAAAGCCAAACATAATTCCATAGCCCAAAACAATAGCTCCTCCTGCCAAACCTTGCCCATCGGCAGCGCCGGTTAACCCGGCAAAGGTTGCACCAAGTATCACAAATACTACAAAAGAAAGGAGATAAAGCAAAATACTCGAAGGTTTGATAAATTTGCTCATTTGCTATGATTTTTAGAAGTTAATAATTTTTTCTACCGTTTCATTTTCTTTTACTTCGAGGTTAAAAGTTTCAGTTTTACCGCCAGTTTTCCCCAACGATCTAACTTTAACCTGATAGAGACCCGGGTTCAACAAAAATTTCCTTGGGTTACTGCTGTCGGAAGTGTAAGTTCTTGCGGCTGCCACATTTGTGTTTGTCATTGTTTCGAGAAAATTAACAGCGGCATCTAACAGACCCGAGGAATTTACCGCTCCTATCATGGCTGTTCCTGATTTAAAATTGTGTTCCACTTCTTTTATGTTGCCTGCTTCAATCTTCAGGTTTTCGATGGTCTGTTTGATGTGAATTCCTTGCATTACTAATGCACGTAATTCAATATCATAAACTCCGGGATTGACCTCCAATATTTTCGGTCGTCCATAAGTTCTTCCGTTTGCGGCAACTTTCCCGTCTGTTTTATTGATTACTTTAATGGCGGCATCCCAACCTTCGCCATTGTTTAAGGCACTAATCTGAAATTTTGCACCATCAAAACTTATTGTTTTGTGGGATATTTTGTCGTCAAAGCTTTCAACGTTGCTGATTGTGATTGGTTTTACTTTACTGCTTTCCAACGGAGTAACTTTAAAATCATATTTTCCTGCCGGAAGATGCATGTAACCTGTATCCTGATATGTGCGGACTGCGTCTGATTTTGTAGCTGTACCGGCTTTGTACGACTGCACCATTGCATCAATCGGTATTCCGTTTTTAACAACAAAAACAGAAAAATTGTCAATCAAGGCATCAACAGTTTCGTGGGTGGCTTCTGTCAATGCTCCTGTTAAATTTCCTGCATCGGCGGCATCGTAGTATTTGCCGTCTCCCGCTT
>JBBQPP010000674.1:0-2592 GCA_038217255.1 Bacteroidales bacterium
TTTAAGCAACTCAACAATAGGAAGCACATTTGCAGCCTATCTTGAAAAAGAAAATGACGCTCCTTTGAATATAGAAGAATGGATGTTGGATGATTCCAATTTTTCTTTTGCAACTTCAATTGAATCAGAAATTGAAACTCCAATGAAACTGGAGCCATGGATGATTGATGAAAAAACTTTTTACGTAAATTCTTTAAGCATTGAAACAGCAACCGACGAACTATTGACAGTGGAAAATTGGATGATGGATGCAGAAAAATTCGAGGTGAACAAAAACCAGGTTGCTCGCAATGTTTCAGCACCCAAAACAAGCGGCGATTATATATTCATCAACAATATCTCCTTTCCAGCAGTTATAACTGAAAAAAGTCTCCAGCTTGAAGAATGGATGATAAATCCTAAAATCTGGAAATAAAAAAACCGGGGAAATCAAAAATAGCAAAAGGCGCGGGCAATAATTACCTGCGCTTTTTATGTAATGGAATATTCATTGTGGATATCTGTCAGCACTTCACAACCGGTTTCTGTAACTAAAATGGTGTGTTCGAATTGTGCCGAAAGTTTATTGTCAACTGAGCGGGCAGTCCAGCCGTCGTGTTTGTCGATTTTCGTTCCAGCCCGGCCTTCGTTAATCATCGGTTCTATTGTGAAAATCATTCCCGGTTTCATTTTTGGCCCTGTATTTCGTCGCGCTGCATGATCAACCTGCGGCTCTTCATGAAATTCAATACCTACTCCATGCCCACAAAACTCGTAAACCACACTAAATCCTTTTGCCTTTGCAAACCGGTTAATAGCGAACCCAATATTCCCAAAATAATTCCCTGGAATCACCTGCTGAATCCCTAGATTTATACAATGCTTTGTGATTTCAATTAGTTTTTCGGCAGCCGGAGAAATCTCGCCCACTGAAAACATGCGGGAAGTATCGCCAAAATAGCCGTTCAAAATAGTTGTAACGTCAATATTTAAAATATCGCCTTCTTTTAAAATAGTTTGTTCTGAAGGAATTCCATGGCAAACAACTTCGTTGAGCGAAATGCATGAAGATTTTGGATAACCATTGTACCCTTTTGTTGCAGGAATGGCGCCATGCGACAAAACAAATTCCTCAATTTTATCATCAATAAAACCAGTTGAAACCCCAGCCGCAACAAATTGGTCTGCAAAATCAAGCGCTTGTGCCGCCAATTGACTGCTTTTTCGGATTCCATCCATCTGCTCTTGAGTTTTAATGATTATTTCGCTCATGTTGTTTTTGATAAATTTTGTGCAAAAATGGTTAAAACATGAAGTATTTCAAAACCGAACAATAAATTTGCAGAAAAGTTTAAAAGAAGTCTTAAGACAAATTATGAAACACATCAACCATCTCAAAACCAAATCCTATTTTATCAATCGCTTTGGTAAACTATCAACTTCATACTTGTTTTATCAAATGCAGGATATTGCCTGGGAACACGCTGATATTTTGGGTTTTGGATATGATAAGTTGAAAATAGATCAACAATTCTGGGTGCTTTCGAGACTACTTGTCAAAATTATTAGGCGGCCGGAATGGGGCGAGGATTTTACACTTGAAACATGGTCGCGGGGAGCTGACCGGTTTTTCGGTTACCGCGATTTTTATTTTATCGACTATAAAGGAAACAAGATAATTGAAGCTACAACCAGCTGGCTGGTGTTGGACTTAAAATCGAAACGGATTGTAAATCTTACTGATTTTAATAATTTCCCGTCATATGCAGAAAGTGTTTTTGGAGAAAATGCCGGCAAAGTAAAATCTCCGCAAAGTGATGCAGAACTTTTGTTTACCCCTGTCCTTTTTAACGAAATAGATATTAACCAGCACTTTAATACAGGCCGTTATATCGAACGTATTATCGATAGTTACGATTTTGGATTTCACGAAAAAAACGATCTAATTGAATTTGAAATAAACTTTTTAAAAGAAGGGTTGCCAACCGACCGACTTGCTGTAAAAAAGCAATTTGTGGATGAAAAAAATCATTTGTGCAGCGTAGCCCGCGAAAGTGATGGAGTGGATTTAATTAGGGCGAGGTTGGTTTGGAAGGAAAAAGAATGATAAGAAAATAAGAAATAATAAATAGGGAATTAGTAAGGAATAAGAATTCAACTTCCTTATTTCTTATTCGATATTTTTGATTTGTTTTTTGACTTTAGCCATACACGTTGCTGCTGTAATCGCAAAATACAATGACCGACACACAGAAACTGGCACCCGGGGTTTTATTTTGTCAGAATAGATTATGATTCAGAATGTTACTTTCAAAAAATGTTAAAAAACTGACCCTACTTTCCGCCAACATTGAGAAAGTCAAACCTGCCCTTCTATTTGTTTTTCTTCTTTTTCTTGTTTTGACCCGGAGCATACGCTTTGGCACTTTTAGCCCCTGTCGCCTTTTTTAACTGTCCGGGCGGAACTTTGCCGCTCGGATTGGATCGGAAAATCACCGATTTGGATTGACGATGTGGTTGTACCACCTTGCAACCGGTAGCAGGAATCAGAAAAATTGCAATTAGTATGAGGATGAAGAGTGAGCTTTTAATTTTCATTTTCTTTGTATTCTG
>JBBQPP010000675.1:0-2587 GCA_038217255.1 Bacteroidales bacterium
GAGTTAAAAGAACCGTAAGCAAATTCAGGCATTCTTGCAACGTCATAACCGCCAATCACCACGAAAGATTTTTTGCCAGTTAATTTTGCAAAAAGAACAGGTAAAAATGAGTGGTAATCAGCAAACCAGACAAATACTGCATCAAATCTCCAAATATTGAAAAGTAGGTAGATTTTTGTTTTATCAACTGAACTGCGGTTTTTACGAGACCACGCACAGGTTTAAATTGGTATTTTACAACCTCGTGTTCCGAAGCCAGAATTTCAAAGTCGGTTTTTACAAACGTTGAGTAGTTGGTGTATATAAACAGTATCTTTTTCTTCATCTCGGTTTTTCACGTTCAAAAATAGTATTTTTGAAGCCGTGCTAAATTAATAAAATAAAATATGCCAAAAATCCTAACCGTTGTTGGTGCCCGTCCTCAATTTGTTAAGGCAGCTGCGTTAAGCCGTGCGTTAAAAGAAATTGGTGTTGAAGAAATTCTGGTTCATACCGGGCAGCATTTCGACGAAAATATGGCTGAGATTTTTTTCAGGCAAATGAATATCCCGCAACCAAAATACAATCTTGGCATCAATTCACTTTCACATGGAGCAATGACAGGCAGAATGTTGGAAGAGATTGAAAAAGTGCTGATTTCTGAAAAACCCTCGGTAGTTGTGGTTTTTGGCGATACAAATTCAACATTGGCGGGTGCGCTGGCAGCAAGCAAATTGCACATTCCTGTAGCTCATATCGAGGCTGGGCTGCGCAGTTTTAACATGAAAATGCCTGAAGAAATCAATCGCATTTTAACAGACCGCATTTCAAATTATTTATTTTGCCCCACAGTAGTTGCCATAAAAAATTTAAAGGCTGAAGGTTTTGAGAATTTCAATACCGAAATTGTAAATTCTGGCGATGTGATGTATGATGTTGCGCTTTATTACAGCCAGTTTTCAGGCGATAGGTCAACAATAATCAGCGATTTGGGATTGAATGAAAAACCATTTTTGATAAGCACTTTACACCGGCAGGAAAATACCGATGATTTGGGGCGGTTGAATTCTATCATTTCAGCACTAAATAAGTTGTCAGCCGAATATCAGATTGTGCTTCCAATGCACCCGCGCACACGGAAAATCCTGCAAAACGAAAACATAAAACTGAATTTTGAACCAATAGATCCTGTTGGATATTTCGATATGATTGAGTTTTTAAAACATTGTAAAATGGTAATTACCGACAGTGGTGGCGTTCAAAAAGAGGCTTTCTTTTTTGGCAAACATTGTTTGGTTACCCGCGATGAAACCGAATGGACTGAATTGGTTAATTTACATTACAATTTCATGGTTGGCGCTGATACTGAAAAGATTGTAAATACTGTTTCGGAAGTTGCAAAAGCTACAACAAAATTCGATGTAAAACCTTATGGAGAAGGCAATGCCGCCGGGAAAATCGCGTTGGTTTTAAAAGATATTTAAACCGGTAACAACTATGGAAACCATCCACATGTCAGATATTTATGGCCAATACCTCACAATGAAAGAGGAAATCGATGCGGCCATTCAGGAAGTAATAAAATCGACACAATTTATAAAAAGCGGGAAAGCACTTGATTTTGAAAAGAAGCTTTCCGCGTACTTAAATACAAATGTAATTGGTTGTGCCAATGGGACTGATGCACTTCAAATTGCGTTTATGGCGCTTGGGCTACAACCTGGCGATGAGGTAATTACTTCGCCATTCACTTTTATTGCAACCGTGGAAGTACTTGCACTTTTGGGATTGAAACCTGTTTTTGTGGATGTTTGCCCCAATAAATTCAATATTGATTCATCGAAAATAGAAGCGGCAATTACAAGCAAAACAAAAGCAATCCTTCCTGTTCATCTTTTTGGGCAGTGTGCCGATTTGGAAACTATTCTTTCGATTACAGAAAAGTACAATTTGTTTTTGGTTGAAGATGCTTGTCAGGCACTCGGAACTGAATTTCTTTTTAAGGATGGTACAGTAAAACATGCCGGGACAATTGGCCATATTGGCTGCAATTCTTTTTTCCCCTCAAAAAATCTTGGCGCTTTTGGCGACGGCGGTGCAATTTATTCAGGTGATGAAAAACTGGCTGCAATCATCCGCTCCATTGCCAACCACGGCATGAAAGCAAAATACCAGTACGAAAGGATTGGCGTCAACTCTCGTCTTGACAGTCTGCAAGCCGCAATCCTCGAAGTAAAACTTAAATATTTCGACAAACATGTTGTGGCACGCCAAAAGGCTGCAAAATATTATGACGAACATTTATCCGGTGTTGAAGGATTGCAAATCCCAACACGTGCGACATATAGTTCACACACATTTCATCAATACACAATTAAAACTGAAAGGAGAAACGAGCTTCAAAAACATCTAAGTGAAAAAGGAATCCCATCAATGGTTTATTACCCGGGAGCGATTCATTTGCAGGAAGCATATAGTTATTTGGGATACAATAAAGGCGATTTCCCACACAGCGAAAAATTAGGCGAAACTGTTTTGTCGCTGCCCATGCACACTGAATTGACAGAGGGACAATTGGGGTATATTGTGAAGAAGGTAAAGGAGTTTT
>JBBQPP010000676.1:0-2586 GCA_038217255.1 Bacteroidales bacterium
CAATTACCTGTTCAGCTTTCATACTTAATTTTTTATATTGATTAGGAAACCATCAGATTTTAACCTTTAAGTTTTATCTAAAAGATCAACAATAACTATTTTATAAAAATAATCACAGTTTTGTAATTTACTTCTTATTCAAAGCAAATTCTTCTTCAGGCGAAAGAATTAAACGATGACGTCCTTTTACAGCGAAATACAATAATCCAACAAATAAATAAACAATTGCAGAAAAAACGGCAACACGATAAGATGAATCCTGTAATTGGTAGTAGATTGTCAGAAGAGCGATAGCCATTGTAATCCATGCACCTGTTTTGCCAAATGGACTTACATAAGGACGATCTAAATCAGGCCTTCTGTTGCGTAGCAGCAAAAATGAAACGCTTTGTAAAAAGTAGGAGAACATTGCACTGAACACCGCCATATTGAGCAAAGCCCCGCCAATAAAAATCCCGCTTTGTTCAGCACCCGACAAAAACCGGGTAAGCATTAATACCAGGAATCCAATAACGGAACCCGCTATGAGGGCGGTGTATGGAGTTTTACGCTTGCTGTGTGTAACGGATAAAAATGTGGGGAAATACCCAGCTCGTGACAGGGAGTAAATTTGTCTTCCAAAGGCAAATATAATTGTGTGAAAAGAAGCTATCAATCCAATTACGGCTACAAAAGCCAGTCCCTTTGCAATACTGCTGCCATATAGGATTTCAAATCCTGCAAGCAATGGTTCTCCTGATTGGGATAGCGCATAAGCGCCAAGTGGAATCGAAGAATTCAACCATAAAATCATAAAGGCAGAAATGATTAGGGTGATCATTCCGTAGGTTAGTCCTTTGGGCATATCCTTCTTCGGATCCACTGATTCTTCAGCTGCCAGCGGTAATTGCTCGATGGCCAGAAACAACCACACAGCAAAAGGCATCGCTTTTAGCGCTCCTGAAATTCCCATTGGTAAAAATTTTCCATGGCCACCAATCAAGAGTTCGGCTTCTCCATTTGAACCAGCCTGTATATTTAGGGCATTTGTAAAAAAATCGACATTACCGATTGATGATACCCAAAATACAACCAGGCAAAGCAAAGCCAATATGGTTACAATAACAGTTAGCCGGAAAGACAGCTCAACCCCGATGATATTCAGAATGGTGAAAAAGGTGTAAAAACCAAACCACCAATATGGTAAACTATCAGGGCCAGTTTCAAATATTCCGCTCATGTAGGTGCTGATAAAAAATACGATAACTGCCGGTGTTAATATAAATTCCATGTTTTCAACCAGACCAGTAAAAAATCCACCCCAGGGCCCCATTGCCGAACGGGCAAATGAATAAGCTCCACCGGTATGTGGCAAGGCAGGTGACATTTCAGCGACACTTTGGGTTAATCCAGTATACATTATTGCGATTATGATAGTTGCTATTAACATACCTCCCCAACCACCCGAGGCCAAGCCAAGGTTCCACCCTGAAAAATGTCCTGAAATTACGGCTCCAACTCCCAACGCCCACAGTGACCAAACTCCCGCATGACGTTTCAATTCACGTGATTCAAAATAGGATTTATCCATTTTCTTGTAGGACACTCCTTTTATATTTCTACCCATAAAGCAATAATTTCAAATATCAAAAATTATAAATTTGAATCTGCAAATTGTCAATTATAAAGAATATAATAGTGCATAATATTACAAATATTGGCCTTTTTTGTTCATTTTGCATTGTAATTCACGATAATAAGCTCTGGGAAATTAATTGTTGTGCAAAAGCATCTAAATTAGTATTGAGATTTGAGTATCAAGTATCAAGACTGAGTAAACAAATGAAATAATGTCAGGGCAAAAACCAGTAAAAGAGTGTGTTTTGAATTCATTTCAGTATGTAAACGGATAATGCTCTTCGTGCGCTTGGGTTTTCAAAGTTGCCTGCAAATAGGTTGCTAATTAAGGGCTTCACTTTAAGTGAAACCCTGAAAAACACAAACTGATTAACTATTTTTTACTCAAATCCCTGTAATACAAATCCTTTGCCTCAATTTTCATTCCCGGGTTGTGGCTCTGAATGGCGAAAAAGCCTTTTTTGTATTCGTCATCATCGTAAGTCATTACCGGTTTATCGTTTATCCAGAATTCAATATGACTGCCAATGGCTTTTATGCGGTAATCAAACCACTCGCCGTCTTTTGTTGGGTTTGCCGATGCTTTTCCTGTTGGAGTTCCGGGTTTCCAAAGCCAGCCGGTGTGGGCGTCCTGGGTGTTGCAAATTTGCGCTTCATAACCACGTGGAAAACCATCGGGATTATCAGCCGGTGGATTGCAACGAAAATAAAGTCCGCTATTGGCATCTTTCCCTGTGCTTGTAATGCGGAATTTCCCCTTCACTTCCAGGTCGCTAAGTTCGGGCGCAGCATAAATATGTCCAAAATCTCCCTCGCACGTTAAAACACCATCTTTTACAAACCAGGTTGCTTTTCCGCGCGCTGTCCAGCCATCTAAGTTTTTACCGTTAAAAAGAGATTGCCACTTTGGATCCGGTTTCGCGGCAATTATTGTTAACATAAAATCTGCTGCTGTTAATAAAAAAATTA
>JBBQPP010000677.1:0-2571 GCA_038217255.1 Bacteroidales bacterium
TGTTTTCATCTTTCAAATTACTGATCATGAAATGAACATACTCTTTTGAGCTGCGCATTCCGTTCGACCAGTCTTCAAGATAAATGTTAACCCTGATTCCCATTTCCTGAGCATTTTTAAGCACCTTTTTAATATCGGAAATATGCTGTTTGGGTGTTTTTCTCAACTGTTCAGTTACGTGTTTCAACGAACCTTTACACAGCAGATTAACAACTTTCCCCCCGGCATCTGCAATCCATTGTAACGAGATTCTATCATCAACAAAACCCAGGACTTCAATTTTATCGAGGTGGCCTTTTTGTGCAGCCCATTGCATAACCCGTTTTGTACCTTTAAATTCGCCTTCAGAAACACGGGCTGAAGCAATTTCAATACGGTCAACTTTTACATCTTCCAATAATACTTTTGCTACACTTAATTTTTCCCCTTCGCTAAACGAAACTCCTGAAGTTTGTTCACCATCGCGGAGGGTAGTGTCCATTATTGTAAGCAGTTTTCCTTTTACTTCAACTGATTTGCCTGTCATTTTTTTCCTTTTTTATTTTCTCCTGTTGTTGGAAAAATCACGAAGCTGATTCAAATTCAGCAATCTTTTCCTTCATTTCAACCAAATAATCAATATCATCGAGCCCGTTTTGCAAACAGTGCTTTTTATATGGATTTATTTCGAAATCTATGCTTTCGCCGGTAGCTTTAATCGTAAACTTTTGTTGTTCAAGGTTTACTTCAAACTCAGTTTTAGCATCTTTTTCGATTGCGTTAAATATTTTTTGAAGAAACCCGGGGGTTACAACAACTGGAAGTAACCCATTGTTTATCGCATTTCCTTTAAATATATCGGCAAAAAAGCTTGAAACCACAACCCTGAAACCGTAATCGTATATTGCCCAGGCAGCATGTTCGCGACTTGAACCGCTTCCAAAATTCTTAGCCCCTACCAATATTTTGCCTGAATATTTTGCATTGTTTAATGGAAAGTCAGCTTTGGGACTTCCGTCTTTATTATAACGCCAGTCGCGGAAAAGATTATCGCCAAAACCTTTGCGCTCAACTGCTTTTAAGAATCGTGCCGGAATAATCTGGTCAGTATCCACATTTTCAATTTCCAATGGAACTGCCGGCGAAGTTATTACCGAGAATTTATCGTATGCCATTTTGTATTTTTAAGCCCCTTCCAACCTCCCCAAAGAGGGGTTAAGAGCATTTTTTTAATTAATTAATTTTAATTTTTTGTATCTTTTTCTTATTCCCCCTTCGTTAGGGGGGCTTTCTTTACAAGAGTTCCCTCGGATCAGTTATAATCCCGGTTATTGCTGCTGCTGCCGCGGTTAGCGGACTTGCAAGTAATGTCCTTGCGCCCGGTCCCTGCCGGCCTTCGAAGTTTCGGTTAGAAGTAGAAACCGAATATTTCCCTTCAGGGATTTTATCGTCATTCATTGCCAAACAAGCCGAGCAACCCGGTTGACGGAGTTCGAATCCCGCTTCTTCCAGGATTTCAACCAAACCTTCTGCACGTATTTGGTTTTCCACCTGTTTTGAACCCGGAACCAACCATGCCGTTACATTAGCTGCTTTTTTCTTGCCTTTCACAAATGAAGTAAATTGCCTGAAATCTTCAATTCTACCATTGGTACAACTTCCGAGGAAAACAAAATCTATCCTTTTCCCCGTCATTTTTTCACCCGGTGCATAACCCATATAGTTCAACGATTTTTCATAGGTAGATTTATCGCTGCCTTCCATTCCTGTTGTTTCAGGAATAGATTGCGAAATTCCGATTCCCATGCCAGGATTTGTTCCATAGGTTATCATTGGTTCAATATCAGCGGCATCATAAACATATTCCGTATCAAAAACTGCATTTTCCTCAGACCGAAGTTGTTTCCATTCTTCAACAGCTTTGTCCCAATCAGCTCCTTTTGGCGCAAACTCACGACCTTTAATATAATTAAAAGTCGTTTCATCGGGGGCAATCATCCCGCCACGTGCGCCGCTTTCGATACTCAAATTGCAAAGTGTCATACGACCTTCCATCGTCAGGCTTGTAATTGCTGAACCTGCATATTCAATAAAATGGCCTGTTCCGCCACTTGTTGAAATTTTCGAAATAATATATAGCGCGATATCCTTGGCAGTTACGCCTTTATTTAATTTACCACTAATGGTAATGCGCATCTTTTTAGGTTTTGGCTGCATAATACACTGGCTGGCCAAAACCATTTCAACTTCGCTGGTTCCAATACCAAAAGCAATAGCTCCAAAAGCACCGTGAGTAGAAGTGTGGCTGTCACCACAAACGATTGTCATTCCGGGCTGTGTCAAACCCATTTCCGGCCCGATAATGTGGACTACCCCGTGTCCTTCGCTTCCCAAACCATGATACACAATATCATGTTCAATGCAATTCATCTTCAGCATTTCAACTTGGTTGCGAGAAAGCTCGTCTTTAATTGAAAGGTGCTGATCGATTGTTGGCACATTGTGGTCGGGTGTGGCGGTGGTTTTGTCGGGGCGGAAAACTTTCAACCCGCGCTTTCTCAATCCCAAAAATGCCACAGGACTTGTTACTTC
>JBBQPP010000678.1:0-2561 GCA_038217255.1 Bacteroidales bacterium
AGCAGTGAGTTTGGTTTCATCAAAAATTTGCGCTCGTATTTCTTTGGCGATTAATGTAGCTGAGGGCTTCCCCTTCTTTGCATAGGTAACGTCAAGGTATGCTTCGTCAAGCGAAAGCGGTTCCACCAAATCGGAATACTCAAGGAAGATATTGTAAATCTGGTTCGAAATCTCTTTATACCTTGAAAAACGGGGTTTTACAAAAATCAAGTTGGGGCATTTTAGCTTTGCAATTTTTGAAGAAATTGCAGAACGGACTCCAAATTTCCGGGCTTCGTAACTGGCTGCGGCTACCACTCCCCTTTCGCCGGAACCTCCAACGGCAACAGGTTTTCCGCGCAACTCAGGGTCATCTAATTGTTCGACAGATGCGTAGAACGCATCCATGTCGATATGGATTATTTTTCGAAGATTTTCTTCCAAAATAATTGATTTGTGTTGATGGCAAAAATGGGTTTAAAAATTGTCAAGATGAAATTATTGGAAGGGAAAATCTATGAATATTGCGCCTAAAATGCTACTTCTGCTCCGCAATCCTTGCAAAAATATTTAGCTTCTTTAAACAATTTGTCCATTGGGACATTGGTTCCAAGTGCATATAAAATCGAAAAAAACAATTGAATTCTTTTAATAACACTCACCTTCATTTTCAATTTTTCGGAACCACATTTTGGACAAAGCAATTTCGAATTTTCCGGAAGTAAATCTCCGGTTTCAATTAATATTTCCCTTACTCGGGGAACATCCTCTTCCGCCACCTGCAATTCAACTAAAAAAGATGGAATATGGTTTAGAACTTGTGCTGTCAGTTCATTTTTAAACCGGCAATAAATCCCCTCCGATTCCAACCGGCTTTTCAAAACCACCAAATCATTCTGATAATGAGATTCTTTTATCGTTATGAATTTCATGGCTTAGCTTTTTTGATAATATGAATAACATCAATCTTCTAAATTGCATGCACTTTCAATGTCCGGTATCCATAAACGGCAATTGCAACAAAACAAATCCAAGGGAGAATAAACGAGAAATTTACAGCAGGCAAAAATCCGATTGTTCCCTGATCGATAATAAGTCCCTGCAAAGGAGGCATTAATGCACCTCCAACGATTGCCATAACCAAACCGGCAGCTCCAATTGTTGCATCATCACCAACTCCCTCAAGTGCAATTCCATAAATTGTTGGAAACATTAACGACATAAAAGCCGACGTAGCAACCAATAAATATAAACCAGGCATTCCCTGAATCAGTATAACGCCAGTTGTTGTTATCAAACCACCGATAGCAAACAGCGTGAGCATTAATTTTGAATTCAAATATTTCATCAGAAATGTGCTAATAAAGCGGCTGCATATAAAAATTGCCATTGCAACAATGTTATACCGTTGTGCTTCGGCCTTTGCTATACCCAGATTATCAGCATATTGAATAATAAATGTCCAACACATTATTTGAGCGCCCACGTAAAAAACCTGGGCAATTACACCCTCCCTGTAATTTGGATTTTTCATTAATCGTCTGAAAGAATCCATGGCATGTACTTCATGGTCTGCACTGGACCGTTTTGGCATTTTTGAAACAGCAATAACAACCAACATGGCAATTACAAAAAATCCGAGAATTACATAAGGGTCTCGTATAGCAGCCAGATCATGTGTTCGGACTGCAGCTTTTTCGGCTACACTCATTGTATCAAAAAGCAGGTTTCCCGCAGCATCTCTTTTATCGGAATCCAATGCAGGCAAAATAACCTGAGACGCAACGAACATTCCTAATATTGAGCCCATCGGATTAAACGATTGGGCCAGATTTAATCTTCGTGTGGCAGTTTCCGGCGCTCCCATTGAAAGGATATATGGATTTGCAGTAGTTTCCAAAAAGGCTAACCCAAAAGTCAATATATAAAGCGATACTAAAAAGAATCCAAATATTTCGTATTGAGCCGCTGGAAAAAAAAGAAGTGCCCCAACAGCATATAAAGCCAACCCGATAATGATCCCAAGCTTATAACTATATCGTTTAATGATCAATGCCGCAGGAATTGCCATGGTTCCATAACCTCCATAAAATGCAAATTGTATCATTGCAGCCTTGGCATTCGATATTTCCATAACTGTTTTAAATGCAGCAACCATAGGGTTTGTAATATCGTTGGCAAACCCCCACATGGCAAATAAACTTGTTATCAGGATAAACGGCAAAAGAATTTTCTTCTCTACTACCACTTTTTTAATGTCGTTCATAGTAAGGTTTAGATTATGTGATTCGATTTTATTTTACTGTTACAAATATTGATTTTTATTTCCTGCTTTCAATTGATCTACAACTTTTTTTATCTCCTCTGCTTTGTCACGTTTACAAACCAGGGTTGTATTTCCATCCTGAACCACAATTACATCGTCTAATCCAACCAATGCTATCAAACCCGTTTCAGAATATATATATGAATTTTTTGAATCGATGATGATGGATTCACCCGAACCGGCATTTCCGTTTTCGTCTTTTCCACTTGTCAAATACACTGATTCCCAGCTTCCCAAATCGTTCCAAACGAAATTA
>JBBQPP010000679.1:0-2555 GCA_038217255.1 Bacteroidales bacterium
TGTACCAGATTACCGGCGCCAAAGTTTTGGAACAAACTACATTATCGGGCAAATCGGTGTCTTTATCCAATTTGGAAGGCGGCGTTTATTTTTACAAACTTATGGATGGCAAAGAAATAGTACATTCTGGCAAATTGATAAAAAATTGAGGTGTACTCAACAGGTAGTTTGAAAACATAATTTCCATGCGAGATATTTAGAAACATATTGAATTCATTGGATTTTATTGCAAAACCAATATTATGGGCTGAAATTATTTCAGCCCATATTTTTTTAGATCGAATTTAATTTTATGGTCAAAAATCATTTTTACTGTGTTTATTTCTACTTCTTTTGAACTTTTAAATTTGAAACAACAATAAAAACCAAAATGTTAAGAAAATCATTAATCCTGCTTGCTGCAATTGCCTTTTTTGTTATAAAGTTAGCAGCCAAAGAGGGGATGTGGATTCCCATCTTACTCGAAAAATACAATGTTGCTGAAATGCAGCAAATGGGGTTTAAACTTTCGGCAAGCGATATTTATGATGTCAACAATGCCAGCATGAAAGATGCAATTGTAATTTTTGGTGGAGGTTGCACAGGAGAACTGATATCAGACGAAGGTTTACTTATTACAAACTACCATTGCGGTTATCGGCAAATACAATCGCACAGCACTTTAGAAAAAGATTATCTGACCAATGGATTTTGGGCGATGAGCAAATCTGTTGAATTGCAAAACCCAGGCTTGACTGTTAGTTTTCTTGAGTATATGGAGGATGTAAGCGATAAAGTTTTTGAAAAAACTGAAGGCCTTTCCGATGCAGATAAGGAAAAACAGATTCAAAGCAATTCAAGCGAAATCAAAAAACAAGCATCGGAAAATGGGAAATACACCACCCAGATAAAACCGTTGTTTTATGGGAACCAATATTTTCTTTATGTCTATAAAATATACAAAGATGTCCGTCTGGTTGGCGCCCCGCCTTCGTCAATCGGAAAATTTGGCGGAGATACGGATAATTGGATGTGGCCGCGCCATACAGGCGATTTTTCACTTTTCCGGATTTATGCCGATGCAAACAACGAACCTGCGGAATATTCACCCGACAATGTTCCGTTCAAACCAAAAAAACATTTTCCTATTTCGCTGAAAGGAATTAATCAAGGCGATTTTACAATGGTTTTTGGTTATCCGGGAAGCACGCAGGAATACATAACATCGAATGAAGTTAATATAATAATGAGTCAGCGCGATCCGGACAGGATAAAAATCAGGGACAAAAAATTGGAGATCATTGGTGCTGATATGGAAGCCGATCCCGGAGTTCGGATTCAATATTCAGCTAAATATCAGGGAATAAGCAATGCCTGGAAAAAATGGCAGGGTGAAATGTTGGGGCTGAAAAGACTTAATGCAATGGATAAAAAAGTTGAATTTGAGGAAGAGTTTAAAAAGTGGGCAATTGAAAACGGAAGTTGGGAAACAAAATACAAAACGGTTTTTGAGAATTTTGATGATATATTTAAACAATACGCTCCTTGCATTAAAGCTTCTGACTATTATTCTGAAATTGTTTTGCGGGGGATTGAAATTTTCAATTTGGCTGCCAAATCAAGCGCTATCATTAATAAAATTGAAAATAAACAAACCGACAATTTAGTGGATCAACTTGGGGAAATGTTGAAAAGTGTGCCTGTTTTTTTTAAGGATTTCAACCAACCTACCGACGAAAAACTATTTACGGAATTGCTTCCAATTTTGATGACGGACATCAATAAACAATTCTTGCCCAAGGATTTTCAGGAATTGATGGAAAAAACTGATAATGAAAAATTGTTGAAAAGAGTTTATCGGAAATCAATTCTTATAAATCAACAAAAACTCAGCAAAGTTCTTCATTCCGAAAGAGATGTAGTATTAAAAGAGTTGCGTAATGACCCGTTGATAAAACTATATAAAAGCCTGAGTTTTCATTATGAGGTTTATATAAAGCCTGTTGTCGATTCGTTAAATAATCAAATTGAAAAGAATATGAAACTGTATATGGCAGGCATCATGGAAATGAAAAAAGGTCAGCCACTTTATGCAGATGCAAACCTTACTTTGCGGGTAACCTACGGAAAAGTTGAGGGATACGAACCTTTGGATGGTGTTATTTATAAATATTATACAACTTTATCCGGAATTATTGAAAAAGACAATCCTGGAATTTATGATTACGATGTACCCGACCGATTAAAAGAATTGTATAAAACAAAAGAATTTGGCAGGTATGAAATAAATGGCGACGTTCCGGTTTGTTTTTTAGCATCAAACCATACTTCTGGCGGAAATTCAGGCAGTCCGGTGGTTAATGCAACTGGCGAATTGATTGGTATTAATTTCGATCGCGTTTGGGAAGGAACAATGAGTGACATTATGTTCGACCCCGAAATGTGCCGGAATATTTCTCTTGACGTCCGCTATGCGCTTTTCATAATCGACAAATTTGCCGGAGCCGGCTATTTACTTGATGAGATGGAGATTGTGGAGTAGGAGGGAGAAGTTTGTTTTCGTTATTGTCATTGTT
>JBBQPP010000680.1:0-2550 GCA_038217255.1 Bacteroidales bacterium
AAAGCTCCTTCGTGGCAATTTGGCACACAGTCGCCACAACCATTGCAAAGGTTCTCATCTATTTTTACTATTTCGCGTATCATAATATTCTATTTTTATGAAAACAAAAGTAAGGATTGAACGTTCCAACCGTTGTATCAAATGTTACAAATCAATAAAAATGATGAATTTTCAACTTTTAACGCAGTGCCCCTTATTCAAGGGAATAACCGAAAAAGAAGCCGAAATTCTGTTTGATAAAATCCACTTTCAGATAAAAAATTATTCAAAAGACGATATTGTAGTGCTTGCCGGGGAAACTGTCTTGAAACTTCTCATCATAATTTCGGGAAGTGTGCGTGGCGAAATGATTGATTATTCAGGTAGAACTATAAAGATTGAGGACATTGAAGCACCCCAACCGCTGGCTACCGCATTTTTGTTCGGACAACAGAATAAATATCCTGTAACTGTTACAGTGAATAATGATGCAAGAATCTTGATAATTCCAGTTACTGAATTTCTAAAAATACTGCAGTTGAATGCACAAATCTTGAAAAACTATTTGAATAGCATTTCATCACGTGCACAGTTCCTTTCACAAAAACTCAACTTTTTAAGTTTTAAAACCATAAAAGGAAAAGTTGCCCATTACTTGTTGCAACAGGCAGGTGAAAAATTCCACTCAATAGAATTAAAAAACACGCAGAAGCAACTGGCAGATTTATTTGGTGTTACCCGCCCTTCGCTGGCACGCGTATTTGGAGAAATGCAAAAAGAAGGGATGATTAGTATTTCAAATAAAACAGTTTCCTTACTTAATAAACAAGCTTTAAACAAACTGATAAACAATGCATAAGAATCAAGGACTCATCTATTACAAAATTTTCAGGGGATTTGAAAATGTGGTTGCTTTTACAAGTACAAAACAAACATTCGAAACAAAAAATCCAAGGTTTACAGGCGATTCGCCCGATATTTTTGAGCGAAACCGGATTCTGCTGGCAGAAATCCTGATGATAAAACCGGACCAACTTTTATTTCCTCGACAAACACATACAAATTGTGTCGCCGAAATTTCGGATATCCCGTCAACTGAAATCAAAGAAACCGATGCTCTTGTTACCAACAAAACAGGGATTTGCCTTTGTGTGCAAACTGCCGACTGTGTGCCAATACTTATGTTCGACCCTGTTGTAAATGTGATAGCCGCAGTACATGCAGGCTGGCGCGGAACTGTGAAAAAGATTGCAGAAATTGCAGTGCATAAAATGGCACAAAATTATGGATCATCGCCTGAAAACATTATTGCAGCAATTGGTCCGTCTATCAGTCCCGATATTTACGAAGTTGGAAATGAAGTAGTTGAGGAAGTTAAAAAATCAATTCCCCATGCCGAAATTGTGTTGCATCAAAACAGTTCCGGGAAATTTCTTTTAAACCTTTGGGAAGCCAATCGGCAAATTCTGCTTAAAAATGGGCTTCAATCCAAAAACATTGAAATTCTTGGCGAATGCTCATTTTCAGAAAACGAAAAATACTACTCTGCCCGTAAAGAAGGTATTGAAACTGGAAGAATGGTTTCGGGGATAATGCTGGCGATTTGAAAACGGTTTGTGTTACTTTTTTAAATTGAATCCATTAAGACCAAATAGATATAAAACCCTAATTTTGACGTCATTATTAAAAATCACTTAAATTCAAAAAACCATGTTAAAACAAATCAAACTATCGTTCCTGTTCGTTTTAAGTTTCGTGACTGTTTTTGGGCAAGGCAAAAAAGAGTGGGAAGATCCAGCTGTTTTCAACATTAACCGCATTGCGCCGCACGCCAATTTCATCCCTTTTGAAAGCGAAAGACTGGCATTAGACAATAACGCAGACCAATCGGTTTATTTTCAATCGTTGAATGGAATTTGGAAATTCAACATTGCCTCAAACCCTGAAAAGCGTCCGGTCGATTTCTATAAACAAGATTTTGACGTAAGCAACTGGGACAATATAAAAGTGCCAGGAAACTGGGAGCGCCAAGGTTTCGACACGGCAATTTATGTGAACACAACCTATCCGTTTTGGCAAATTGTTAAGCAACGCCCAAATCCGCCTGAAATTCCAGCAGGATATAATCCTGTGGGTAGTTACCGTCGCAATTTCACGATTCCCGAAAATTGGGACGGACGGCAAATTGCAATCCATTTTGGCGCAGTAAAATCGGCATTTTACATTTGGGTAAACGGCAAAAAAGTGGGTTACAGCGAAGGCTCGAAAACCCCCGCCGAATTCGATTTGACAGAATATGTAAAAACCGGAAAAAACACCCTGACTTTGGAAGTTTACAGGTGGAGCACAGGCAGTTATTTGGAATGTCAGGACTTTTGGCGCATCAGTGGAATCGAACGCGATGTTTATCTTTTGGCAACCCCAAAAGTACATGTCCGCGACTTTTTTGTGCTGGCAAGTTTGGGCGAAAACTATCAAAACGGAACATTAAAATTGAATGTTGAAGTTGAAAATTTTACCGGAAAAGATGCAGGGAATTATACAATTGAAGCGCTTGTAACTTCATTCGAC
>JBBQPP010000681.1:0-2540 GCA_038217255.1 Bacteroidales bacterium
AGGCCACCCTCACATGGTGCAACACTCACCAGTGTTGATACATTGGAAGCTGAAGAAATTGAAGGTATTCAGGTGGTAAAAGATCGTGATTTTATTGCTGTGTTGCATGAAAATCCTGAAAAAGCAGATTGGGCAATTCAAAAAGTAAAAGCCACCTATTCTTTCGATGAAAAAGATGTGGATGAAAAAACGATTTTTAATTATCTGCTAAACTCCAAAACAGAAGCAAGGGAAAATAACAACAAAGGAGATCTTTCAGCCGGAAAGTTACTTTCCTCTGAAATTATTGAAAGTGAATTTCATGATGGATATGTTGCACATGCAACTATGGAACCACATGCAGCAGTGGTAGTTATTGAAGGTGAAAAAGCTACTGCATGGGTTGGCACACAGGCACCTTTTCAGGCGCAGGAATCCCTTTCGAGGGAATTGGGCTTTTCGTTGGAAAATGTTCGCGTAATTACTCCATTCGTAGGTGGTGGTTTTGGGGGTAAATCACCACACCGGCAGGCAGTTGAAGCTGCACGTCTTGCAAAAATTACAAAAAAACCTGTAATGGTAGCATGGGACAGAAAGGAAGAATTTTTTTACGACACTTTTCGCCCTGCCGCAGTAGTAAAAATCAATTCCGGAATTGATAAAAACGGGAATATTACTTTCTGGGATTATCACCAGTATTTTGCCGGTTCACGGGGTTCTGATACCATTTATGAAACGGACAACCAAAAAACAACCGGATATTCCGCCCGTGATGTTCATCCGTTTGGAACCGGTGCATGGCGCGCACCCGGCAACAACACAAACACTTTTGCACGCGAATCACAAATTGATATGATGGCATCGAAAGCCGGTATCGATCCAATTGAATTCAGACTGAAAAATCTGAAAGATCCGCGCATGATTGCCGTTTTGGAAGCACTGAAAGAAAAAACAAACTGGAAACCCGCTAAATCGCCCAGTAACCGGGGATTTGGAATTGCCTGTGGATTTGATGCAGGAACTTATGTTGCACATTTGGCTGAAGTAAAAGTGGATAGAAAAACAGGACATGTTCAGGTATTACATGTTGTTTGTGCACAGGAAATGGGATTTTGCGTGAATCCACAAGGTTCAGTAATTCAAATGGAAGGATGTATTACGATGGGTTTGGGATATGCTCTTTCGGAAGATATTGAATTCACAGGGGGAGATATAAAAACGCAAAATTTCGGGACTTATGAAATTCCAAAATTTTCAGGTGTGCCTGAAATTGAAACTTTAATTCTCGACCGGAACGAACCGCCGCAGGGAGGAGGCGAACCGGCCATAATATGCATGGGAGCTGTGGTTGCCAATGCTATTTTCGATGCTGTAGGAGCCCGACTTTACCAAATGCCAATGACCCAGGAAAGGGTTTTGGAAGCGATGAAAAAAGGGTAGTTTATATATCCGCCCAGCGGTTTCGAAACTGTTGGGCGGGTAATTTCATTTTAACAGTTAAAAACTAATTTTTTGCATTTCTTCTTCGCTCAAAGCCCTGTTAAAAACTGCCAGTCCGCCAATTAATCCGGTAAAAAAGTTGCCCATTCCACTTTTCAGTAAAACTGCACCTACGGTAAAATCGGAACCGTTGTTTCTCATTCCACCGGGAAAATAATATGGATTTTTTGATTGAACCAATCCATCGGGATAACCTTCAAATCCTGTGGTATGATTGATAAGTTCCCGTTCGCGCGATTGAAATTCTCCGTTTAAAAACGATTTAATATATTTTCCATCGTATGTAAAAGCAATGCATTGCCATTCATTTTTCGCAACTATTTGTGCACTTGCTGAATAATCGATGGAATATGGGAAAGGTGGAGTTGGTTTCCCGGTATTAGAAATATGCCCGCAAACCTGTTCTGCTCCGTTGTAATGAGGCAAAGAAACAAATAGTCCGTACTGGCGCTTTCCACCGTCCTGGTATTCATTCCACATTCCTCCAACAAATCCTGTATTTCCTTCCCATTTTACCCAGGCAATTACTGTAACTCCCTGATTGTTGCCAAAAATATCGAGTTCCCCGGTATTGGCATTTTCTAATTTTAAAAATGCTTTGTTTCCGAACTTTGCAGAATAACCCGATAATGGACCTTCATTAATTCTTGGCAGTGTTCCATCTTCTTCTTTAAGCGGAAATTTGCCCATTCCAACAGCTTTTCTTGCATGACCCTCTTTTTCATGAAAATCCCATAAAGCAATAAGCCCATCAGTTTTTTTAATTCTCGAAATCGTTTCGGAGTTAGCTGATTTTTTGTTGGATTGAGCGCTAAGTTGCAGGCTAAAAGACAGTATAAAGAAATAAATTATATAGCCAGTTTTCATTTGAACAAATAAGTTTTATTTCAATCTTCCATCCATATCCTCCTTATTTTCAGATTGAAGCGGAAATTTTATTGGTTTGTTATCCCGCGTCGAGCGATAAATCGCTGTAAACAATTCAACTGTTTTTCGACCATCATCGCCAGTTACCAAAGGTTGCATATTATTTTGAATGGCATTTAAAAAGTCTTCGATTT
>JBBQPP010000682.1:0-2538 GCA_038217255.1 Bacteroidales bacterium
CTCTCGAATCATTGCGAAAGTTGACTATTGAAGAAACCTACGAACTGGCTGATGCCATTCTGCAAAACGATTTGCAAATGATCAAAAAAGAGCTGGGCGATTTAATGCTACACATTGTTTTTTATGCCAAAATCGGATCCGAAAAAGGAGCTTTTGATATGGGCGATGTGTTGGAAGGAATCAACAAAAAATTGATTTACCGCCACCCCCATGTTTTCGGCGATACCGAAGTGGACGGCTCGGCACGAAAAGTGGAAGAAAACTGGGAAGCACTGAAATTGAAAGAAAAAGGTGGAAACAAACGTGTTTTGGAAGGTGTTCCGGCAGCAATGCCAGCGTTGGTAAAAGCCAACCGCATTCAGGAAAAAGCAAGTGGCGTGGGTTTCGACTGGGAATACAAAGAACAGGTTTGGGATAAAGTGAAAGAAGAAATTAACGAACTGGCACACGAAATAGACAGGGTTGAAAAAGATAAAATAGAAGCCGAATTTGGCGACCTCTTTTTTGCAATGGTAAATGCAGCGCGCTTGTACGGCGTTGATCCCGAATCCGCCTTGGAACGCACAAATTTGAAATTTACAAAACGTTTTAACTATCTTGAAAGCCAAACTTTAATGAAGGGAAAAAATCTGCACGATATGAGTTTGGCCGAAATGGATGTGTTTTGGAAGGAGGCGAAGAAAATGGAAAAAGGGAAGGCTTTATAAAAAGAATATTTAGTAGTTTGAGTTTAATTGTAAAACTAATACAAACAGAAACTTCGACCAGAATCACACCTCGCAAAACAATGAAAGGCATGAAAGTAAATCTTTTCTTATTTATTTTCCTTATAATCTTCGTGAGTAATTTAATGTCTCAAAACAAATGGGCATATTTTGGAAATACAACAAATTCATGTTTAAACTATATTGATATTGGAGATATTTCAATTCCAGGAAATAAGTTAACTGTTGAAGCATCTTTTATTTTAATCCCAAATAACACGAAATGCATCTCCACTCCACATCATGATATAGTATCAAAACATTATGATAATTCTGATGTCAATTATTTATTAAGGCCAGATCACTGCGAGATCAATACTACTGCGGGTTTTTATAAAACAAATCCTGTTTTTATTTCTGATGATAATTGTCATCACGTGGCAATGGTATATGACGGGAGGTATTTGAAATTTTTTCTCGACAGCAGTTTTGTTGATTCAGTTGCTGTTATCGGGGACGTAATTACAAATTCGTATTCTACAAAAATTGGAAATACAGCCGGACTAAATCCAAATTGGGTTACTCAATTTTGGGGATTTATAGATGAACTGAGAATTTGGAATGTTACAAGGTCTGAAAAACAGTTAAAACAATTTGCATTTTCAAACCTAAAAGACCCTGACACACATGATGGACTTATAGGATATTATGATTTTCAGAATGGATTCACAAATATGCAGGGGAATATTGCATATAATGGAAATTTGGTCGGTGATGTTCAGCTGGAAATTTTAAAAAATGATTGTATTAAGTTACTGGAAAGTGAGCCAGAGAAAGAGGAAAAAATATTGATTTCACCCAATCCTGTCACGTTTAAACTTTATATCAATTTAGGCGACACTTATACCAAAGCAAAGAGGATAACATTATTTAATGTGTTGGGACAGATTATTTTTCAAACCGTGAATATTAATGAGCTGAACGAAATAAATATGGCGAACTTCATCACTGGAGTCTATTTTGTCAATATAACTTTTGACGATAAAACTTTTATAACTGAGAAAATAGTAAAATTTGATATAGGTTATATATTCAGGTAAAAAAAGTACTTCTTCAGTTTTGATATGAAGTTGGAATGGCGTATTTAACAACTTTCGTTATCCATAAACTTTGAATTGATTTTGATTCAAGCTTTATATAATTCAAAAATATTGTTCTTTTCATATTTGCTACATTTGATTTTGCATTTGTCAAGTCATCCATTATATTTGAAATAAACTAAAACCAATAAAGAATGAAACAATTTACTTTCCTGATGGTCATTGTAATGATGGCGGCCTGTTCTCCAAAAAAAGCAAATGACCAAGCGTCTGAAAATGCAAGTATTAATACCACCCTCACCAAAGCCGAACTACAGGATAAAATAAAAGGCGGATGGGCAGGTCAGGTGATTGGCTGCACTTATGGCGGACCGACTGAATTTCGATATAAAGGTATGATGATTGCCGATTCCATATCAATTTCATGGGATGAAAACCGCTGTTTGTGGTATTACGAAAACTCGCCGGGTTTGTATGATGATGTTTATATGGACCTCACTTTTGTGGATGTTTTTGAAAAAGAAGGGTTGGATGCCCCGGCCTTATCACATGCACTGGCTTTTGCCAATGCCGACTATGCGCTTTGGCACGCAAATCAAGCTGCGCGTTACAATATATTGAACGGAATTATGCCACCCGAATCCGGTTACTGGTTAAACAATCCACATTCCGATGATATCGATTTTCAGATTGAAGCCGATTTTGCAGGTTTGATGGCACCGGGAATGGTTAAC
>JBBQPP010000683.1:0-2530 GCA_038217255.1 Bacteroidales bacterium
ATTGTGAAGTTTTATTCCGGTACCTATATGCTCTCCGGCATATTCAATAATATCGGCCCGTCCATCGCCAGTTGTATCCCTCAGACAGGCAATTCCTTTATTCTCTTTTTGCTGACTTAAAGAAATGTAAATATCACCATTGGAATTTACATCGATATGTCGCCCTTTTCCGGTTTCTTCAGAAACTACAAGTGCCGAAAACCCTTCGGGTAAAGTTATACCCCCGTTATCTGCATCACCCATAAGTGTGATTTTTGATTCCTTATTTTGATTACAGGAAAAAATAGCAGCAGAAACGATTAGAACAAAAATTATTTTTTTCATATTATACATTTTATAAACTTTATTTTACGAGTTTCATAAGTTATAAGTTCTAACAAAAATATTCATTGAAGGTTTTAATGACCGAATAATGATTTTCTATAAATGCTTTTATATTTTTGTTGCTTATTTTATTTCAATGAGCAACGCTTTGCGTATCAATCCCGATTCTGAAATACCCAAATATAAGCAGGTTGTTGATTTGCTTTTATCGGATATTGAAGCGGGTATTTTTAAAATCGGCCAGCGGATTCCTTCTATTAACGAAACGAGCGAAGAGCTCCTGATTTCTCGCGATACGGTTGAAAAAGCTTATGTTCATTTGCGAAAAAAGGGGATTCTTGAGTCGGTGCGAGGGAAAGGTTATTATGTGAATCAGGTAAACGTTCACAAAAAAATAAAAGTCGCTCTTATTTTAAATAAACTCAGCAATTACAAACGAAGTATTTATTATTCATTGTCGGAAACCCTTGGCAACAAAGCCAGTGTTGATGTTTTTATTTACAATTACAGTGTTGAGCAGTTTGAGGAAATCGTATCAAATCAACTTACTAATTACGATTATTTTGTGATTCTTCCCCATTTTAAGGACGATGATTCGGATGTGGTGCGGGTAATAAAAAATATCCCAAAAGAGAAAGTGCTTTTGGTCGATCGCAACATGGAATTGTTAAAAGATTATCCGTTGGTTTATCAGGAATATGAAAAAGATATACAAACTGCCCTCAAAAAAGGGATTGATTTGATTCGGAAATATAAAAAGATAAACCTTGCATTTCCTTTAAATCAATATTACTCGCGCTACATTGCACGCGGGTTTCAGATATTTTGCCAGGTAAATAACCTGCCTTTTTCGATTATCGACCAACTACAGGAAACTGACATTAAAAAAGATGAAGCGTTTGTGTTGATTTCAGACGATGATTTCTACATGTTTATTAAAACATGCCGAAGTAAAAGTTGGAAGTTGGGAAAGGATATTGGTTTGGTGGCCTACAATGATAATCCTGTGAAAGAGTTGTTGGAAGATGGGATTACAACAATTTCAACCAACCATGATGAAATAGGACGAATTGCGGCTCAAATGATATTGACCGGCGATTTTAAACGTATTAAAAGTCCGTTTGAATTTATCAAAAGAAATTCGCTGTAGGGACATGGACTTTCCAAAGTCCATGTTTTCGATGCTGGACTTGGAAAGTCCAGCTCCCTTTCAGCTCCTTCTTCCGTCATCGTGGCAATCTTTGCACGAAACAGAATGTATATCGTTTGGGCTTTCTGGTGAAAGATAAGTTGTATTCATCGACCTCACATCAAGTTTACAATTTTTCGATTTTCCCGTGTGGCATTTGTCGCACGAATTGCGTTGATAATTGGAGTGAGGTTCGTGGCAGGCACGGCAACTCAAACCTTCATGAACCCCGGTTGGTGTGTGGTCGTCACTGCTCCCGGCCTGATGACGAACAGAAGGTGCATGGCACTGTACACAAAGCCGGTAAACCGGGTCGTTTGGCGTTTGAACTGTATCATTTCCATTTAAAATTACCGGAGTTGGCAGGTTTTCTAAATCGAAATGTGTTTTTTCATGTCTAAAATATAATCCTATTGAGTTATTCAGCATTGCCCGTCCATAAAAAATAAAATTTGGGTTGGAATAGTCAGGTCGAACAGCCGGTGTTCCCAAACTATGAATCTGATGACAAGTCAAACATGGAATTGTAGCCAGGTCAGTACGACTTTCATCCTTCATTTTCCACGGACCTTCCATCGAAATTGGGTCAACCAAATCGTTAGTTGTTCCAGCATAAAACATTCCATGGCAGCGCAAACAATCGAAATTCAACTGCTCGGTAGTATTGTGTTTCTCGTCAAGGAAAATATCAGCATATCTGGCGGAATGTCCGCTGGCCATCCAGTTTGAATATTCATTTTCGTGACAGCTTTTACAGCGCATCATTGTTTCCAAAACCTGATCCTCTGTCATGCGAATATCATCGTGATATGGTGCAGATTTAGTATGGGTGAAAACCATATTCGCTTTTTCAGTTAAACTGTGCCAGCCGTTTCCAAGCGCGGTTCCATGACATTTGAAACATGAAATATCGCGGTGTGCAGAGCTTGCCCAGGTTTGATGTGCCGGACTGATTTCGTGGCAGTTTGCACATGTTTTATCGGGGTTGGCAGCATTCCAATAGGTGTAACCTCCACC
>JBBQPP010000684.1:0-2518 GCA_038217255.1 Bacteroidales bacterium
AAATGTTTAATGCAGTGTTTTTTACAGCCTGAATTTCTGGTGTATTCGACAGAATTACAACATTATTTTTTGAGATATTTTGCTCCATTTTTTCTAACGAAGTTGCCGGAACAACAATGTATTCATAAGAATCATCTGAAGGTCTTTCACCATGGTTTAACCAGAGTTTAAAAATGTCCAGTTTAACTTCGTCTTTTGGCGAATCGTTTTGTTTGTTAACAATCCACCATGAACCGGTTGTTTCCATGTTCCGGATATTCACTGTTGCAGGTTTTGGAAACGCGTATCCAATACCATCCTGAAAAACCCAATCCACATTTTTATATTCTTTTTCATCACGTGCAATTACCGATTTTTTGTTTCCTGCGGAAACAGTTACTTCGCTTCTCAACAAACACTGATTCAGCGTTGTAACAACAGGAAGTGTAGTTCGACAGGAAATTCCGGCACCAAGACATACATATTCATCATCGAAAAAGAACCAGGCTTTTCGGGCACAAAGCGGATCGTGCGGACTCTTGAAATCAAAAGCTGCTGCTGCATATAAGCCATCGGTTACTACGCCCACAAAATCTGTTAACCCAAGTTTCTGGATCTCTTCGGGAGCCGGCATTTTAGGTTTTTGCATAATGGTTGTGCCGGGTATTTTTTGATAATCAAAAACCGGGGCAATATCATAATATTCCAAACCTGTCAGCGAAATGTGGTTAGCGCCATCGCCACGGTGGTGATTAAGCAAACCTTCGCTGTTGTAAGGCACTTCCATGTTGTAATTTCGGGTTGAATACATGCGCACCGAAGCAAACCAATTGGGCCGCTGAAACGAAAAATGTTCTGTATTCCAGTAAAAAGTGGCGTGCGAAAGGGTTGGTTTTGCAATGTTATTCCTGATATCGGCAATTTCTTTGATTTCATTTTTCCTGTAATCGGTTGTCGTCATTAACCTTTCAGCAATTACCGCACTAAAAGGCTTTGTTGATCCGGGACGGCTGATGCTCCGATTTTTAGCCCCAATATCCGGGTATTTCCCATAAACTGACATTTTGCAAATGCCATCCAAAAAATAATCAACCAACTGATCAAGTTTATCTTCCGAAAATGAAAAAGAAGTGCCTTTTGTGTAAACGGCCCATTCAACAAATGCATCAGCATAACCCAAACCATACGAAAGCGTGTTGTTTACACCATCAACTCGGTGATGAAAACTGTTGTCGAACTGAATTCCGCGGCCTTCATATTTTTTAGTACCCAACCCGCTTTCCGTTTTAAAATAGCCGTATCCGTATTTTGCACCAATCCATTCGACTTGTTTTATTTCGCCTTCAATCACTTTCACTACATCGGCAAATTGCGCGTAATCGCCAATAAAAAGTAAATTTTTTGCAAGAATCCCGGCGATTTTTATGCGATCGCCGCTGGGTCTGGCACCCGATGCATTTAGGTTGGCACGACCAATGATTGGCTGTGCTTTTTCTACCAAATCTTTTGGTAATTCATCACCCATCATTAACATTACTGCCACCAAATTTCCGGTTGTTCCAATTTGATTCGGATGCCAGTTTTCGCAAAAATAATCGTTGTCAACCCAGTTTTTAAGTGCCGATTCAACAGTACTTTTAACCTTTTTATTCTTATAAAATTTCGATGATTTGGTTTTATACGCACGTGCCAGATTAACCATATTTACTAAATGAATCTCGTTTTCAAAACCCTCGCGCGAAACATCTTCATAATTAATACCTTGCCACGTACCGTCACCTTTAAAAGTGTTTATTAACTTTTCAACTTTTGAATCATCAACCGCCGGTTTCATTACTCCTTCGAAAATGCGTTTTTTTATGATTTCGATATCAGCAGCTGGAGCCGCATTTACGGTCTGAATAAAACCGAAAAGACAAATAATCAGTAATCGTTTTGTAAAAGTTTTCATTTTTATTGGTTTATGTTCATTTATTAATAACGACATTAATGGCTAAAGCCGATTTTTCCTTGTTCGTTTTAATCCCCAACCTGAAGGCCGGGGTTACATTCTTGTGACAGTATTGACTGCATCGACTTTCACTAACCCCAGGCTTTAGCCCAAAAATTAGAACGAAAATGTCATACGTAAAAATTTGGTTACACTGCGTTTGGGGCACAAATAAGCGTTTACACTTTCTGAATTCGGAAAACAAATGGGAGATAATTAATCACATTAAAGCCAACACCAAAGAAAAAGGGATCTACATCGACCACATCAACGGCGACAAGCAACATTTACATTGTCTGATTTTTATGACAGCAAAACAAAATGTTGCGGAAATAATGCAGTTGATAAAAGGCGAATCTTCGTTTTGGATAAACAAAAATAATTTAGCAGCAGGAAAATTTGAATGGGCTGACGAATAGGAGGAAGAGTATAATGAATTTTTTGAAAAATATGGATTTGAGAAAATTAAGGGCTAAAGCCTGGGAAGGGTGGTACACCATTCAGATCCCCAGCCTAAAGGCTGGGGTTAGTGAAAGTCGATGCAGTCAA
>JBBQPP010000685.1:0-2509 GCA_038217255.1 Bacteroidales bacterium
GATGCTTAAGGTCTTCTGTAGTAATTTCCTGGGTTTTTATAACGTGCAGCAAATCGATCAACGGATCATGTATTGCAAAATCATTAAGATTAAGTTTTTCTTTAATAATTTGTTCCATTGAACTAAACCAGGCAGAACCAATGAAAAGTAGCTGATTTTTTTCAGGTAGTAATTCAATCTGACCACGCAAAATTGTTTTTTTTTGATTACGGCATTCAATAATTACCATCTGATTGGAAAGAGAAAGAAGCGATTGAAAATCTTCGGTGAGCAACTCCGGGCGCATAATTTTATAGTTGTCAAAAAAAGATTTTTTACCTGTCCCGGGACAAATTTTTTCAAGTGTTGTCCCGGTTGATTCAACAACCAAATCTGAACCAATTAAAATATAAAATGGAAAAATACGGTTGAATTGGGCATCTTCGAATTTAACATTCATTGTATCTGTTTTTTACCAGCTAACTTTAAAAATTTCATGGTCACTACCTTTATCTCTGCTCTGAATAAGTTCTACATCCATAGGAGTATTGTACATTTTCCCCAACCCGGATAGCAATCCTCTTACAAATTCCTGCAAGCCTTCCCGTTTTGAAAAGTAGTGCACATGGATACTTCTGTCTTCGATATGAGTTACCTTAAATTCCGTGTTTGTAAAACAGTGGAACCCGGAATGTTCATTTCTTCGCTAACTGCCCCGGCAAGTTTAAATGTTATTTCGTCATCATAGGGCTCGTTACTAATAAAAAAATCAATTTCAACTCCGCTTCGTTCTTTAACGGTTTCCCATTTCTCTTCTCCATAATTTGCTATAACCAGGTCTTCAATAGCCTTATTTACAATTCCGTACATCTTAATTGCTTGTTAAATGACAAAATTTGAATATTATGGAAAAATACAAAAATAATTTAACTATTTCGCTTAGTTACACGCCATATCAATTGGGGTACTTTCTGAAGTTTTTAGAATTTAATTAATGGGTATTTGATGCCGGTAAAAATAAGCCTTTCCTACAAACTTGACTAAATAGCTATGATTTTGGAAAAGATATGCTTAATCAATTTTCAAATTAAAGTTACGTATAATGATTTTTTATAGTAAATAGATAAAAACAATAAAATGGTGATTATCTTAGTGGATAATTAACGATTAAAGTTATGAAGCAGAAAATACTGGTTATTGACGATGAGCAAAGTATATGTCTTATTCTTGAAAATTTTCTTTCGGTTGATTATGATATAATTATAAAATATGATGGACTTCAAGGCTTGGAATGGCTGGAAGGTAACTTACCTGATTTAATTATATGCGATGTGCAAATGCCAAATATGGATGGTTACCAGTTTCTGGAAAAAGTACGTCAACGCGGATATACCAAACACACTCCTATCATTATGTTATCGGGGAGTGAAACGAGTAAGGAAAGAGTAAAATGCTATAAGCTTGGGGCCCAGGATTTTCTTACCAAACCATTCAATCCGGAAGAGCTTGAAGAAATAATTAAAAAGAACCTTTTCCCAATTCACTATGCAGTTAAATGGTAGTAATCCGTTAAAAATCAAATTGCAGGGGATAAATCCTTAATATCTGATGGAAAATCAATTATGGAAAAACGAATTAACATTCTGTACATCGGAAGTTCAACCAAAGATATCGAGTCATTAAACAAGGGCATAAACATTTTGGTTTTTCAGGCTGAGAATATGCTGAAAGCTGTTAATTATTTTAGGTCTGAAGAATATCCTGATTGCATTATCTGTGAAACTACCATTCCGGGTGGTGATGGTTTTGAGATGTTTAAGTGGATTCGCGAACGACCCAAATTCAATGAAGTCCCATTTTTTCTGGTTTCGCATGAATTTAAAGATGAACTTTATACAAAGGCTTTCAAACTGAGGATCGGTGATTTTTTTGTAACCCCTCTTCCTCCCGTTGAAAGTTTAATAAGCCGAATAGAATTCTTAATTGGGTTCAGAAAAAAGAATACGCCTTTTGTCCGAGAAACTGCCAAAGGAGTAGCATACAAAATGCCTGTTTCTAAACGTCTTTTCGATGTGTTTGTCGCTTTCACTGCGCTTCTTGCACTTTCACCCATATTAATTATTATAATTCTTGCAATCAGATTGGAATCGAAAGGGAAAGTGTATTATACATCGAAAAGAGTTGGACGAAAACCTTTCGATTTTTATAAATTACGATCAATGAGAACCGGTTCGGATGCCGAATTAAACAAACTAGCCAAAGAAAAAAACCAATATAATACTGAAACAAAACAGGCTGAAATCGATTTTACTGCACCATGTCCCCGCTGTAGTGAATTGCCTGAAGGACAGACTTGTTCCCCAATCCTCCATATCAAAAATTACAATATTTGCGATTACTGGTACAACGTTCAGAAGAAAGAGGTTGCAAAATCAAAATCAGCATTCATTAAAATTGTTGATGACCCTCGCATTACCCGGGTAGGCAAAATAATCAGGAATACCAGTATCGATGAACTTCCCCAATTAAT
>JBBQPP010000686.1:0-2498 GCA_038217255.1 Bacteroidales bacterium
TTTTGTGCCGTTGTAAGTGTAAACAGTTTTGTGTGTGTTTATTCCATCAGAGTCGTATTTCAAAATTTCAATCAAAAGGTTTCGTGAGTATTTGTATTGCTTAGAATATTCATATTTCCAGCCATTTTCACCATAAAAAAATGTTGAATCTGATAGTTTTTGATTGTTATTATTGAAAGTATTTGTGGATTTGGAATCAGGATTTTCTTTATAAAATGTTGTAGTTTCTATGATATTGCCGTTTTTATCGTATTTAAAGGATTTCGTACTAATTTCATTTCCAGGGTCGCTTTTACAAAATGTTTGTTCGGTTTGAAATTGAAATTCTTCCCGGTTGTCAAAAGGCGGGTAAATACTAAATTCATCTACTTCACAGGACGACAGAATAATAACAATCAATATTGCCAAAATACCGATATTTTTTAAGGTCAAAGATTTCATATTTTTGTAGTGGTGTATTAACCTTTAGACATGTGAAATGGAATTTTAGTTGCGTTTCAAAATCAAACAACAACATAGATGAAACAATATTCTGAAATTAATTTCCTTTTGTAACCAGAAGTTGTGTTAATTTTCCTCTTCTTTTTTTATCTTGAAACTCAAATCTAAAAATATAAAAACTAAAAAATGAAACTCTTCACAACAAAACAAACAGCAGCACTCGATAAATACACAATCGAAAATGAACCGATTTCGGATATCGATTTAATGGAGCGGGCTTCGCTGCAAATTACAAACTGGTTGGTGCACCGGTTTTCAACCGATCAAAAAATGATATTTTTTGTTGGCCCTGGAAACAATGGTGGCGATGCACTCACCATTGCCCGCCAAATGGCCGATCTCGATTTTATTTGCGAAGTTTATTTGATCGATTTTGGAAAAGAGCTGAAAGGTTCGCCTGCCATTAACCGCCACAGACTGGAATTACAACAAAAAGTAAAAATATCAACTATTAAAACCTGCGATGAACTTCCGGAATTAATTGAATCGGACGTTATTTTAGACGGACTGTTTGGTTCAGGATTAACCCGGCCTTTGGAAGGTTTGGCTGCTGAAATTGTTCAAAAGATTAATGAATTGAGTCATCACCCGAACTATAGTCGGGAGATGACAAGGACAGTAATCGCAATCGACATTCCCAGCGGTTTAATGGGCGAGGATAATTCAGAAAATATTGCTGAAAATATTATTCAAGCTGATTTTACGCTTACTTTTCAATTCCCAAAAATCAGCTTTTTATTTACTGAAAACGATAAATATGTTGGCGAGTGGGATGTTCTTCCGATTCGTTTGCATTCGGTGGGGATTGCACAAACCCAAACCAATTTCTTTTATATTGAAAAAGAAGATATTCAGCAGATAATACAAAAACGTTCACGCTTTGGGCACAAAGGAACTTACGGACATGCTTTGTTGATTGCCGGCAGTTTTGGCAAAATGGGTGCGGCAGTTTTGGCATCGAAAGCTTGTTTGCGCAGTGGTGTTGGTTTGCTGACAACACAAATTCCACAACTTGGTTTCCCAATTATTCAAACAGCCGTGCCGGAAGCTATGGCAAGTGTCGATCAGCATGATTACAGTTTTACCGAATTTCCTGATTTATCAACTTTTTCAGCTCTTGGTGTTGGTCCGGGTATTGGACAGAAATCCAATACAAAAAAAGCATTTTGCGAATTACTCGAAAAATCACAAGTCCCGATGGTAATTGATGCCGATGCTTTGAACATACTTTCCGAAAACAAATCATGGCTCGAAAAAATACCTGAAAACTCAATCCTCACACCGCACCCCGGAGAATTTAAAAGATTGGTAGGTGATTCTGCCAACTCCTATGAAAACATTCAAAAGCAACTTGAATTTTCAAATAAACACAAGGTGATTGTGGTACTAAAAGGTGCATTCACTTCAATTTCAACACCCGATGGAAAATTGTATTTCAACTCTACCGGCAATCCCGGAATGGCAACTGCCGGAAGTGGCGATGTGTTGACCGGTATAATCCTCGGGTTGCTTGCACAAGGAATCCAACCTAAAAAGGCTGCTGTCGCAGGAGTTTATATTCATGGTTTGGCTGGGGATTTGGCTGCGAAGGAAAAATCGCAATATTCGCTTATTGCAAGTGATGTTGTGAAATTTCTTGGAAAAGCATTTCTATCAATAGAACCCAATTCAAAATAATAATTTTAATACATTTGGGTTTTTATAAACAAAACAGAAAAACATGAAGTATTTAGTGTTGATAATTGGGATTGTAATGATTTTGCCGGTTTACGGGCAACGTAAAAAAGATGATGCAGTAACTCCTGCCTTTGTGGAAGGCGTAGTTTATTCACTTCCGCGAACCGGGATTAGGGTAAATGTGAAAGCTGAGAAGGAGACTTTCCGCCCGGGTCCGTATGCTGCCTATGCCGAACAGTTGCTGGGGATTAAAAACGTCAAGACAAAAGCCGCTGTAAATTGGGCTATCGAAGATGTCAAAATCGATGTTTTTTCAGAAC
>JBBQPP010000687.1:0-2481 GCA_038217255.1 Bacteroidales bacterium
CCTTTTCCCAGAAAGGACAACTCGTTTCTGTTTAAAATTGAAACAGCATTCGATTTCAATTTACAATTGAGACAATTATCTATTGAGATATCCATCTTCATTCAAAATTAATAATGTAATAAATATCACAAATATACGAGATTAATCTCACATATTTTTACAAACATATGACCAAATAAACAATTATCTTCATATAAAAATAAAGTGATGGAAAAAGTAATTTATATATTAGGATTTTATTTAGTATTGTGGGGAATTCTCGGATTTCTAGTGACAATAATTTTGGGGTTTCTTGCATGTTGCATGAATTTAAACCCAATGTTTTTTTATGGAGGTTTATCTCTGTTTGCAGTTTTCGGAATAGGGGCATCTGTTAAATGTGCACATAGCAATTGTAAAAATCTGCAATAAGTGGAACCTCGCAAAATCTTTTCATGTTAAGATTAATCCTATTTTATTACGAAGCGGTTTTGTTGTTTTGTAAAAAGTCATAGTAGTATCAGAACATAGGGTAACAAGAGTTATAAACCACGAAGTGTTGGTATGGTAATGTCATATTTTCGTCATTTTTCCCATTAATTATCAAATTTTTTCTATTATAATTTCATGTTTTCGGCATTAAAAAAAATCCCTAACAAACTGCATTATCAATAATGGTACTTAATAAATCAATTTAAACCTTTTACTCTTTTTTATTGTTTAGCTTTCTATAAAATGTCAGCGGTATTTTCGTTGACAATATCGATTGGAGAACTGTAATAGCCCAATCTTCGCTTACTCGATTGGCCAAACAGTTCTAACCATCGGCATTATACAATGAAACATTTGGATAAGCGAATAATTCACTTCTGTATAAAATTGAAAACAAACCAATATGCAACGAAGATCATTCTTAAAAAACTCAACCCTTTTAACAGCATCTTTATTTATTACAAAAGATTTATTTAGTATGAAAAATGATTCGATTTACGGTCATAATGAAATGACTTATACCATGAACAGGGAATGGGGGGCGCTCAATCCTGAGCAAACTCCGGTAAATGATTGTCACGAAATGGTTCAGGATGCAAAAGGGCGGATTCTTTTGCTGACAAACGAAACCAAAAATAACGTCATTATTTACAATAAAAGTGGGAAACTGATTGAAACCTGGGGGACCGAATTTCCCGGAGCACACGGTCTTACAATCAAAAATAACGGAAAGGAAGATCTTTTGTTTATAACAGACACAGTAAAACATCAGGTTTATAAAACTACAATCGATGGGAAAATATTGATGACTATTGATGCACCTGACGATATTCCTGCCTATGAAAAAATGGAGGCGTTTGTGCCAACCGAAACTGCAGTGCTTGAAAACGGTGAATTTTATATTGCCGATGGTTACGGTGCTCAATACATTTTGCATTACGATGAAAAGGGACAATTATTAAATTCGTTTGGTGGAAAAGGCGAAGGAGATGAGTTTTTCGACAACGCACACGGTATTTGTATTGATTACAGGAATTCAACACCAACATTAATTATAACCGACAGAACGCGAAATGCTTTTAAACGGTTTTCGCTGGAAGGTAAATTGATGGAAATCATTCATTTGCCTGGTGCTTGTGTTTGCAGGCCGGTTATTAAAGGCGATTATTTGTACGCAGCAGTTTTAAGATCACCCGCTTTAAGTAATGCTGATTCGGGATTTGTTACCATACTCAACAAGGAGAACAAAGTAGTTTCAAACCTGGGAGGTTCGGAACCGGTTTATAATAAAGGTAATCTGAATCCACTTTTTCAAACCGGAAAAATATTCAGAAATCCACATGACGTTTGTGTTGACGATGAGGGTAGCATTTATGTTGCGCAGTGGGCTTCGGGGAAAGTGTATCCTTATAAGTTTACAAGGAATTAGGAATGAGGAAGACCGAGGACAAAAAAGGTGGATTTCAAGTTAGGATGAAAAACCAAATCTGGGTATCAATTATTATCATTCTAATTGCAGCTTTTGCAAGTGGAGTTTACTTTTTATCAAACCAAAAAAGAAGTGACAAGAAAGCTGAGATTTCCTACAACCGGGATATTCGACCGATATTGTCCGACAAGTGTTTTTTGTGTCACGGACCCGATGCAAATACACGAAAAGTTGGGTTGCGCCTGGATTTGCAGGAAGGGGCTTTGGCCGAATTGACAGTAAACAAAGGACACTTTGCCATTGTCCCCGGATCGCCTGAAGAAAGTGAATTAATCCGAAGAATTGAATCAACCGACCCGGCTGTAATGATGCCTTTGCCCGAAAGTAACCTGCCGCAATTGACCCCCGAAGAAATTGCCCTGTTCAAACAATGGATAAATGAGGGCGCCAAATATGAAAAACACTGGGCTTTTATTCCTCCTGTCAAAATGGAAACTCCTGAAGTTGATAATGAGAGATGGGTAAAAAACGAAATCGATAATTTCATCCTTCAAAAAATTGAAAAGAAAGGGTTAAAAGAA
>JBBQPP010000688.1:0-2478 GCA_038217255.1 Bacteroidales bacterium
ACCTTTCTTATGAGCCATGGTAAATTTTTTTTAAGTTATCCAACAATGGTTTCTACTTGAATTTGGGTAAACTGCTGACGGTGACCGTTTTTCTTCCGGTAAGTTTTCCTTCTTTTCTTTTTGAAAACAATCACTTTGTCACCCTGCACATGTGCCAATACTTTGGCTGT
This sequence comes from Bacteroidales bacterium, assembly GCA_038217255.1. Classification (GTDB taxonomy): domain Bacteria; phylum Bacteroidota; class Bacteroidia; order Bacteroidales; family Prolixibacteraceae; genus Draconibacterium. The sequence continues at coordinate 171 of JBBQPP010000688.1, forward strand.
AATTTTCGCACCATTAACGGTTGGAGTTCCAACGGCAACTACGCCGTCATTGTCAACAAGCAAAACTTTCTCAAAATCAACAGAGTCGCCTTCTTTGGCATCCAACTGATGTACAAAAAGTTTCTTGTCTTTTTCTACTTTGAATTGCTGTCCAGCAATTTCAACAATCGCGTACATAATTTCAATTTTAATGTTTACACCGGCAGGCGGGATTCCATGTGGTTTCCTCTTATCAAGCCTGAACGATTCAAAAATTCGGACTGCAAAAGTAGTTGTTTTAAAATGATTAGCAAATATTTGGGAAATTTTTTGAATATGAAATTAGTCATTTAGAAGGATGCCGGATTCTCGTTACTGGATTCTGGATGAAATCGTAAATCGTAAATCTACAAATGGTAAATTGCTTCCCACTTCCCACTTCTCTTCAAAAAATATTTTTAATTCCTGCTTAACCAAAAATGATTGTTATATTTGTTTTCACATAAAAACGGGCTACAGCTAACATGCATAAAATTCGCTTAAACATTCTTGGATTATCAGTAAGTCAAACACAATCAGGTGCTTATGCCTTGGTTTTAGCCGAAGAAAATGGTGAAAGAAGGATTCCGATCATCATCGGTCCGGTTGAAGCACAGGCAATTGCAATTCAGTTGGAAGGACTAAAACCACCCCGGCCACTTACCCACGACCTTATTAAAAATATGGCAATGGCATTTGATATTGCATTGCTCGAAGTAACTATTTACAAATTGGAAGAGGGAATTTTTTACTCAGAATTGCTTTGTGAAATGAACGGCAAGGAAATAAATATCGACTCACGGACTTCAGATGCCGTGGCGCTGGCTTTGCGTTTTAGATGCCCCATTTATACTACTGAAGAAATTTTGAAAAAATCGGGGATTATCTTAGACCTTGAAAATGAAGATTCACCGGTAAGGAATATTTCGGAAAAAGATGATTTTACAGATTCAGATGTTTCAACATACGCACAATATTCTGCTAAAGAATTGAACGATATGATTAACGACGCAATTCAGCATGAAGATTACGAAAAAGCTTCGATCATCCGCGACGAATTGAAGAAAAGGAAAAAATAACAATCCACTTATGAAACATTTTCTTGCCTTGCTGGTATTTTTTGCCGGCATTTTATTTTTTCAACCGGTAGTTGCACAAATTCAGGATTCCATTGCAGAAATAACAATCCAACAAGTTGAAATCCCAGTAAATAAAGGTAATGCCGATGCATTGCTAACACATATGCCAGCCCCTTCATTTAAGATTTTTTCTGTTCTAAAGGGGATTTTAGGAATGGTAGTTTTGCTGTTGATCGGGTTTCTTTTCAGCAAAGACAGGAAAAATATCCCGTGGAAAACTGTAGTAATAGGGCTGATTATTCAAATTGTACTGGCAATTGGCGTTTTATACGTTCCCGCAATCCGTTCGGTTTTTGAGTTTTTCGGGCAGATTTTTGTGAAAATCCTCGATTTTACAAAAGCAGGTAGCCAATTCCTTTTGGGCGATCTGATGAATGCCGAAACTTATGGATTCATTTTCCTTTTCCAGGTTTTGCCGACAATCATTTTCTTTTCAGCATTAACAAGTTTGCTTTTCTACTGGGGAATAATCCAGAAAGTGGTTTATGCACTGGCCTGGGTTTTTACAAAAGCCCTGAAAATCTCGGGTGCCGAAGCGCTTTCAGTTGCAGGTAATATTTTCATGGGGCAAACCGAATCGCCACTGATGATAAAAGCTTATTTGGATAAAATGAGTAAATCGGAAATGCTTTTGGTAATGACCGGTGGAATGGCAACACTTGCAGGAGGAGTGCTTGCGGCATACATTGCTTTGCTTGGTGGTAACGACCCGCAACTCAGGTTAGAATTTGCAAAACACCTGCTGGCGGCATCAATTATGGCGGCACCGGCGGCAATCATTTTCTCGAAAATGCTGATACCTCCAACTGACGCAATAAACAAAGAAATTGAGGTGAACCAGGAGAAAATAGGCAGCAATGAATTAGATGCCATTTCAAACGGAACGACAGAGGGCGTGAAATTAGCAGTAAACGTTGGTGCAATGTTACTGGCTTTTATCGCTTTTATTGCCATGTTTAATTTTATTGTTGGAAAAATCGGGCAGTGGACAACTTTAAACGAAGTAATTGCAGCCGGAACAAATGGCCGCTACAATGAACTTTCGTTACAGTTTATTCTTGGTTATACTTTTGCGCCGTTAATGTGGTTGATTGGCGTTGCAACCGAAGATATTGTTGCCGTTGGCCGTTTGCTTGGCGAAAAACTTATTC
>JBBQPP010000689.1:0-2475 GCA_038217255.1 Bacteroidales bacterium
GAAGTGAACCCCCCAATTTGTATCGGCGAAAATGTCCGAGGTTTACTAAATCATGACAATGGAAAGACTTTGCAGGGAATGTTGTCAATATTAGATGAAATCGGCTACAATGTTGCACCTGTTCAGGTGTTAAAAGCAATCAATTACAATGTACCTCAAAAAAGGGAACGCTTGATCTTGGTCGGTATCAGAAAAGATCTCGATTTGCAATTTGATTACCCGAAACCTTACAAAAAAATCTACAATTTGAAAGATGCCCTAAAAAAGGGTGAATTGTTTGATTCGAATGTACCAAAGTCAGGGGGAGCCAAATACCCAAAAAACAAAAAAGATGTTTTGGATTTGGTACCACAAAAAGGGTACTGGCGCGATTTGCCACTCGATATACAAAAGGAATTCATGGGTGGTAGCTTCCATCTCAGTGGTGGGAAAACGGGCATTGCCAGGCGAATCGGCTGGGATGAACCTTGCTTGACACTCACTTGTAGCCCTGCACAAAAACAAACCGAAAGATGCCACCCTGATGAAACGAGGCCGTTCACAGTCCGCGAATATGCACGTATTCAAACTTTTCCGGATGAGTGGAGGTTTGAAGGTTCAATGGCACAACAATATAAACAAATCGGGAATGCTGTCCCAGTTAATCTAGGTACTGAGATTGGTTATTCGATAGTGAAGTTTTTAAACAAATACTACAACCTATTAAATCCCAAATAATAACTATAGTTTTCGAAAGTTATGTGATCTAAAACGCTTCGTTTGGTTGTGGTTGTTTCTGATTTTATTTCAGCCAACGTTGAATTTTTGACAATTTCCCCGGTTTGTTCTGCGGATTTTAAATAGTCATTAATTGCAAGGGGCAAACCCTTATAAAGTTGAAATAAAGCATCTTCCTGTCCAGAAAGCAATGCGTAAAATTTATCTCCAGAAATTTTATAAACCCTGCTGTGGCTGTATTCTTTACCATTGATATCGCCACTCCATAATTCACAAAAACTTCCTTTTGCTAAAATTTGAACCCAATAGCATTTTGCATTTTTATAATCGTTTGCGTAGCGGGCCAATTTTTGAAAAAGTGCTTCGGCCGCACTGCTGTTCATTGTATTGTGTTTATTTTTGATATCGGCAAACAAAGTATCATCCTTTGCTTTTATATCGAACCCGCTCAAATTGCCAACTTCGTATCCTTCAATCCCACCTAAAATCTGTTCGTGAAAAGTACCAATTGAATTGTTGATCGACTTGTCAATTTGTCTCAAAATTTCAGTTTCAACAAGGCTTTCTTCATCAATATTGTTGAACTTTGAATCAAAAGTAAGTTTTATCGTATCAACTTTATTTGAGTAAAAATTCTTTTTTGAAACGTTGTTTTTCGCTTTTATATATGCCTTGTGCAGATTTTCAATGCAGTAAAACAAATGTTCGTCAGAGATGAAGTTTACATATTTATTTGTCATTCTAAATCAAAGTTTAAATTGTGGGAAAGTTAGCATAAATAGTAAAATTTAATTCAGTTAAATATGTAGAAATAAACTTCATTAAACACCATTCAATTACAAGCCATTAATAATTCAATTAAATTTTAAACAATGCTTTCCTCACCTCCTCCAGCAAAACCGGCACTTTTTGATAGGGGTCGCCGGCACCCAAAGTTTCCAAAGGCAAATAACCACGATAACCACCAGCTTTGATGATTTTGAAGAGTTTTACAAAATCCGTTGACACTTCTTTTCCATCAATCCAAACATTTTCCTTGATTTGCCAGGTAACTGCATATTTCATGTTTTTCTCGATTGCTTCATAAGGATCTTCCAAACGATAACTCCCAATATCGAGGTTCAATCCCAACCATTCGGAATCAACCAAAGCAAAAATCCGATCAACATCGGCAGCGGTTTTCAGGAAATCGTTGTGGTTTTGAATCGCGATAATTACACCGAATTTCTTTCCGTATTCGCAACACTCTTTTATGTCGTTTGCCATCCAATCAAAAACCTTGTCGCGTGAAAATCCTTCATGGGCATTTGTACCGGCAAAAATCCGCAGGTTGGGAATTCCAAGTTTGGCAGCGGCTTCAATCCATTTTTTAATCATTACAATATCCGCTTTACGGACGGCTGCATCCGGATTGGCAAAATCATTCCGCACACCGGTACCACTAATATCAAGCCCCAGTAAAAATGCCTGCTTTTTGAATTTCATAATGAATTCATCGCTTGGCACGTCAGGATATCCAGGAAAATAATAACCTGTTGGATCGATGGCATCGAAATTATACTCGGCACAAAAATCGAGTACATTAAATAAATTGATTTTCCCTTCCATCAAAAGCGAATTGAACGAATAAAGATTTAAACTGATTTTAAGTTTGTGCCCAAACTTTTTACCCACTGCGGGAATTCCTGACGGAAAAGCATTAAAACCCGAAGCGACAAAAGGCACTGCCAGCATTGATTTCATAAAATTACGGCGTGA
>JBBQPP010000690.1:0-2466 GCA_038217255.1 Bacteroidales bacterium
ACAGTTGCACGGTGGATTTTATTTACCAATTCATCGTCACAATTAAAAAATCCGACTTGTTTATTGTCGGTATGAACCACGCAACCTTCAATATCCTGTAAATCAAAAGAACCGTTTTCGGATGAAAGTTCGGCATACTTAAATCCGAAATAGGTAAACCGCGGCTCATAAGTTTCAATTCCTTCACCTTTTAAAATGTATTCAGCTGTTGCCTTTGCATTTTCATTACTTGTGGCATCAATTGTTCCATCGTCATGAATATCTTCGGCAAAACGGATTTTGATTTTTGTCCCTTTTTCTCCCGAAACTTTGATGCGTACCCAGCCCGTAAAATTTTGCTCCATATCAAACAGACGACTGCTTCCATAAGGTTTTAGTTCTTTGGGTTTGATGGTTTGGATAACTTTAATAGCTGGCATTGTATGAGATTTGAGGCTTGCAGAAGGCTTTTCAAAAACAGTAACCGGTTTCCAGGCTGAATCATCAAAACCAGTTTCGGACCAAGCTTTTTGCTCTAACCGGGCATCGTAAATTTCACCGTCATAAACACAATTAAACACAATTGGCCCATCTGAAAACTTCCATGTTTCATCGGTATTGATGATTTCGGAAGTATCGTCAGCGTATATAATTTGAATTTGTCCGATTGCTTTTTTATGACCAAACCACTGCATCCGGTATTGCGCCCACCACTTTTTGTACGGATTGTACCAGCCGTTTCCCAAATGAAAACCAAGAACATTCTCTCCCGTTTTTAGTAAATCTGCAATCTCATAAGTATCGTAAAGAATTTGTTTGTGATAGGGAGTTTTGGCCGGTGCAAGTACATGGTCGCCAACCCGTTTGCCATTCACATAGAACTCGTAAAATCCCAATCCTGTAACAAAAGCCCGGGCCGATTTTATTTGTTTTTGAAGTTCTATTTCTTTCCTCAACAATAGCGATTTTCCTGAATGAACCACTGTATCAGGCAAATTATATTGTTCTTTTATATCAGAGAAAAAACCTTTTGCAGGAAGTTGTTGAAAAACCGGGCCTGCTCCAATCCAGCTTGCTTTCCAATCGGTTTTATTCAGCAAAGCAGTTTCAAAAGTTGCTACCGGACTTACAAAATGGGTTCCTTCCGAATCCCAAACTACAACTTTCCAGAAATATTCTTGGTTGGATTGAAGTACCTGTTCAGTTATTTCATACTGAATTGTTTCGGAAGAATTTATTTTTCCGGAATCCCAAATATCAGCTTTTTGGTTTGACAGCAATTTTTTATCAGTTGCAATAAATATCTGAAATGCTGACTGACTTTGGTTTCTTTCCTTCGATTCAATTATCCATGAAAACCGTGGGTTTTGTTTATCAATATTTATGGGATTCTCGGCATATTCAACCAGCATTTTACTAAATGTAAGTTTTGCCTTTTTCGGGGCTGTGCACCCAAGAATTGCGAGCAAGACGAAAATTTTGAAAATACCTGAACGAATCATAATTTTATTTTTTATCCGCCAAACGCTGTCAGGAGCTGCGCACGCTGACAGGTTTAGCTGCATACACTGACAGGTCAAAAGATGATTTTATATAATTATTTTTTCTGCGTTTGAAATACTTTCATCTCCACCACTTTTGCGAATCAAATGAATATCACTTACCAACTTTTGGGAAAAAATAGCAATATCAGAGCTGTGAATGATGATATTTGCTCCTTCTTTCATCCATTTAATTTGCCTTTCAGGGGATTCAGAAAAATGGATTCCGACCGCAACATTTTTTGCCCTGCATTTTTTGATGATCAGGGAAACCATTTTTTCAAACACAGGATGATCGTACATTTCGGGCAATCCCATATTTACCGACAAATCATGGGGACCGATAAAAACTGCGTCCACACCTTTTACGCTCAGGAGTTCATCAAGATTTTCAACCGCCGGAATACTTTCAATATTGATAATGCAAATATTGCCACGGTTGTAATTATCGAGATAGGATTTCAATACAGGTTCAAGTGAATCCTGGTTTTCCAGTGCCTTTTTCAATCGTTTTCCTTTAAGTGGCCTGTATTTGATCGCTCCCACCATTCCATTTACCTGTTCGACCGTTTCAATGTAGGGAGCCAAAATTCCTTCTGCCCCGGCATCTATCATCTGGCAAGCCTTGAAAGAATCAGGTGATGGAATGCGAACAACCGTTGCAATTCCCATTGCCCTGTATAACTGACATAATGTAGCAATTTCCATCCGTTCAAGTGGAATGTGTTCCATGTCGAGAAACACAAAATCCAGACCTGCATTCCGTGCTGCTTTTCCCCACAATGGTGCTGTTGAGGTGATGCATGTTCCGTAAATGGATTGCCCTGATTTTAATTTAGCGAGTAAAGTTTTATCTGACATAATTCTATCAAATTATCAAATCCATAATCATTTTTCCCATTTCAGAAAAGTGGTCGAAGTGCATGTCAGCCTGGCTATGATCCTG
>JBBQPP010000691.1:0-2465 GCA_038217255.1 Bacteroidales bacterium
CCTTTTCGCCCATTTTTGGTGCTTGTGCAATCCACAGTTCATAAATATATTCAAGCCAGAGGTTTGCCTCCGGAATTTCACCGGCAAAAGCCAGCGAAGTATAAAGCATTCGATGCAAAATATGCTGCCAAACGTGCATCGAAGATGAACGGCTTTCCACCTGATTGATATAATTTTTATAAAATTGATTAGCCCGCGCCGAAGCCTGCTTTATGATTTCTTTTTTCTCTGTTGCTGACAATAAATCCCAGAAAGTATCCGCTCCCACGGCCAGTCCGGCCATAATTCCGGCATCGCCAAAATTATTTGTATGTGTCGGACCGCTTGGGTCCCAACTTGAAATTTCGAGCATCCACTTTTTAGCCGACGTAAAATATTTTTCATCGGCTGTTAAAATGTACGCCTGCGAAAATAAATTTAGCACTTCATAAATATTCCAGCCAACCCATTTACTGGCAAGGCTGGCAATTTTTTCATTTTCGAAATCATCTTTTCCAGTGTATGCCGGAAGCGCTGAATCTTCCATTGGAGGAGGTTGAGTTAAATGTTTATCGGCTTCCTGAATGATAATTTCCGCCTCTTTGTAATTTTTTGCTCTTTGCCGAAGTTCATCCAAATCAGATTTTTTTGCCAAAACCCTGGGGTGTGTTGAAGGAATTGCTGCCATTATTGTTTTGATATCCGGCGTTGCGAATTTTGGAGTGGAACTTGTGATTTTAAATGAATCAATCGCATTCCATTTTTCATTATTGACTTTATATTGCCAGTACCAAATACCTTCATTCAACATTTTATGGGGGTTGAAAATGGCAAAAGGAATCCCCTCTTTTTCAATTACATTTTTGTTGAAATCTTTCGAAGATGAAAGCCTGACACTGTATGTTGATTTTTTCTTTGAAGGCCATTGAAAACCCGGAGAGTTAAAACCTGGTTCTTCACCTTTTGAAGGCGAAGTCCAGATTCTGATTTTTGGATAAATTACTTCAGTTTTAACTTTTTCATCCTTTCTGATTTCTGAAGTATTAAAAGCCATCAGTATAAAAATCGACCCAAAAAAAGTTATTAAATACTTCATTTTCCTTTCATTGTATTTATTTTTTAACCGAAGTTAAAAGCTGCTTCTATTTCTCATTTTTCAAAGCATCTTTGTATTCCGGTCTGTTTTTCCATTGTTCAAAATAAGGTTTGTATTCCTGGATTGTGCTCCACTGAACATTGTACCCGTTTGGCTCCAAAAGCCCGTTTGGATAATCATTTCCTGCCACACTTTTGTCAACCGACTGATTCCATTCCGTCAAATATTTTATCATTCGTTTTGCCACCTCTTTCTCTATATCTATCAGATTTTTTGTTTCGTTGGGGTCATTTACCAAATCATATAATTCGAATTCATTTTTGCTGATATCAGTCGAAATTAGTTTGTAGTTGTTGTCAACAATAGCCGCTTTGCCCTGATAGCGGAAAGGAATGGGTTTTTCCCGAATCTTTAAATCAGTCGTAAAAAGTTCTTTGATACTGCTACCGTCAATGGGGAAAATAAAACTTGATTTTGGCAAATCAATTATGTCTGCAATGGTTGGGAAAATATCCATGGTAGATGCGGGATAGTCGGTAATGCGGCTTTGATTGATTCCTGCCGGCCATTCAATAATACACGGAACCCGCAATCCCCCTTCGTAAATCTGACCTTTAAAACCGCGCAACCCGCCAACTGTTTCGGGGCCGAAATTTGGCAGACCGCCGTTATCGCTGTTAAACCACACGAGCGTATTTTCCTCCATTTTTAGTTCGCGCAGTCCATTTCTCAATTCGCCAATACTTTTGTCCATGCTAACCAGTTCGCCATAATGGTTTTGAGCATTTTCATTTAATTTGTCAAAAGTTTTTTTGTCCGTTTCATAAGCCCGCCATGGAGCATGCGGACTTCCGTACCAAATCACCACAAAAAGTGGTTCCTCCTTGTCCTTCTCTTTTTCAATAAACCGAAGTGCTTCGTTAACAATAATTTCAGATGACTCCCCTTTCATTTCAACAAATTCACCGTTGTGGCTCATAATCGGGTCGATATCGAAAAAATTGGTAACAGAAAGCCATTCATCAAAACCAAATTGTCCCGGATTTCTTATATCGCTGGCAAGAACCGGCACTCCCGGTCCGCGAAGTCCGTTCAAGTGCCACTTTCCAAAATGTGCAGTTTTATATCCTGCATTTTTTAGTGCCTGGGCAAGGGTTTTTTCCTGTCGGCACATGGCGTATCCATGCGCATAAACGGCAGTGCGATCGTTTGAACGTCCTGTCAAAACGCTTGCTCTTGTTGGAGAACAAACAGGCGCTCCTGCATAAAAGCGATTAAACCGGATTCCGTTTTCTGCCATTTTATCAAGATTGGGTGTTTTCAGAATTGGGTGATTGTAGTAGCCCATTTGCCCCCATCCCTGATCATCAGCCATCACCAAAATGATATT
>JBBQPP010000692.1:0-2463 GCA_038217255.1 Bacteroidales bacterium
CGAAATTGCAGGCAATCCCTGTTGTAACTTTTCAGCAAGCATTTTTCCACGTTCAGGTGATAGTTCTTCCAATTTTTGTTGAAGTGAATTATTCAGAGGCCTTTTCCCTTCAAAACTTTTCATCAATTCTCCAACAATGTGATCAGCATCGGAACAACTTCCTCCGTTGCCGCAAACCAGCACTTTACCTCCATTATTGAAAGTTTTGATTATCAATTCACCTGCTTCCAAAATAGCATTTTCCAAATAATTTAATTTAGCGTATCGATTTAGCAATTCATCCAAAATATACCTTGATTTTTCCATAAGTTCTGATTAAAAATGTTTTTCATTAAGTGCCACACACAACGCGGCAAAATCGCCAATGGATTCACCCAGAAGTGCAGGTTTTATTTGGCAAACCCCAACTGCTGCAGGAATAGCTTCCTGCGCCAAAATCCTATCAACATTTGGTTTGAACAGCATTTCGTTGCGTGAATAAATACTGCCGATTACAATACATTCCGGATTCAAAATATCGATAAGAAGTGCGAGACCGCGACCCAGATATTCCGCCGAAACCTGAATAATATCGAGTGCCACGGTATCTCCTGCAATAGCAGCTTCGGCTACTAATTTGGCCGTTAAATTGTCGGTGCTTTCCAAATTGGGGCAAAAATCAACTTTTTCTCCCTTCGCAAGCTTTTCCGAAACCATTGATTTTGCAAGTTGGGCAATTCCGCCACCACTGCAAAAACCTTCGAATGAACCGGCTTTTCCAAAACCTACAGGTCCTTTTTTTGCTAACCTGATATGGCCAACTTCGCCACCCAAATCATTGGTTCCAGCGTAAAGCTGTCCGTTTAAAATCAAACCCGATCCCATGCCTGTGCCAAAGGTCAGGAATATCATGTTTTGAGTACCTTTTCCTGCGCCCATAAGCCATTCGGCAAGCGCACAAGCATTTGCATCATTTTGAATGGCCGCAGGAACTCCATATTTTTTGCTGAAAATTTCAATAATTGGAACGTTATCCCAACCCGGCAAATTTGGTGGAGAATAAATCATTCCTTTTTTTGAATCGAGCGGACCACCGCAACTGATGCCAATCCCTTTTAAATGTTCCTGTGGATAGGTTGAAAACAACGATTCGATATGAATAAAAAACTCTTCAAGGACTGCCTGATAACTTCTTTCACTAGTTCGTGTTTCAAATTGGATCTTCTTATGTATTTTAAAGTTGTCATCGCCAACAACCACTGCACATTTAGTTCCGCCAATATCAATCCCGAGATAAAATCCTTTTTGCATTATAATAGATTTAGTTGTAAAGAAACATTTTTGTTAAATCGGTTTAGCAAACTTATAAAAAAAAATTAACCACTGGATTTTCTGGGGATAAAAATTGCTTTTAACACGATTTTCTTAACCTCAATAGTTTCCTTTTTATTCTTCATCAATTCAAACAATATTTTAACCGATTCCCGCCCTATTTCTTTCAAAGGTTGAGCAATTGCCGAAATTGGTGGCTGACTGATTTTGTATGCATCCGGATCGTCAAAACTAACCACAGCAATGTCACCCGGAATGTTCAGTCCCATTGAATGAATGGTTTCGATCCCCATTACTCCAAGTTTGCTTGTTGCAAAAAATACAGCATCAACTTTTTCTTTGTTTCCTGGTTCCAATTGTTTTACTGCATCCACCAAATCATCCTTTTCGTGGGAAAAAGGCATCATCTTTATCAAATCATCATTGACCTGTATATTGTTGTCAATCAAAGCTTGTTTGTATCCAAGAACGCGCTGGTTCATATTATTCAGATGAACATTTAAAGTAACACAGGCAATTTTTCGAAATCCATTTTTAATCAGATGACAAACAGCGTCATAAGAAGCCTGGATATTGTCAACCACTATATAATTTGTTTCAATATCGGGGAAATTTCGATCAATTAATACAAATGGCGTTTTGCTCATTTTTAGCGAAAGGATTTGATTCTCGCTTCCGGCAGGTGGCGCAATAATTAACCCGTCAACCTGACCCTGCTGAAGAATTTCGATTTGTTTTGCCGAGTTTTCGGGGTTTTCGTCGGAACTGCAAAACATAACACGATAGCCAAGATTGGCCGCTTCTTTTTCAATTTCGCGTCCCAATTTGCCAAAAAACGGATTGGCAATATCGGCAATAATCAAACCAATTGTGTTTGTTTTGCCCGTTCGCAGTCCTTTTGCAATTTGGTTCGGTTTGTAATTCAGTTCCTCAGCAAGTGCTATTACTTTGTTGCAAACTTCCTCACTGATGCGGTGCGCCCGGCCTTTTCCGTTCAATACCAACGAAACCAGCGTTTTTGAAACCCCAAGTTGTTGGGCAATGTCGTTCAAAGATGTTTTTTTCATAAATTACAATTTAGCTTGACATGATTTTCAAAAATAATTTATTGTAACTGTAATCCTTTCAAATATTAAATATTCTGTTCTTTTC
>JBBQPP010000693.1:0-2455 GCA_038217255.1 Bacteroidales bacterium
ATCCTGTTGTTAGTAAGGATAGCCGTGGCAGCTTTTATGCTGACACACGGATATCCAAAATTGATGAAACTATTGGCAGGTGGCGAAATCCAGTTTGCCGATCCCTTTGGGTTTGGTATGACATTTTCATTGGTTTTGGCAATTTTTGCCGAATTTTTTTGTTCCATTTTGGTTGGATTTGGAATCGGAACACGTCTGACAACAATTCCTTTAATAATTACAATGTCGGCAGCGGCATTTATTGCCCACGGGGCTGATCCATTTGGGAAAAAGGAACTTGCACTTTTATATCTTATAGTGTACATTTTCCTTCTGTTTACGGGCAGCGGGAAGTATTCTGTGGATTATCTGATTTCACGAAAATCGAAATAGATAAGGTTCAACTTCAAAATTTATCAAAATAAATTCAGCTTATAATGAAAATAGCATTGTTGGGAACAGGATTAATCGGCACATTTTACACAATGTCCATTCATGGCATGCGCAGCTGCGATGAAGTGGTAATTGTTTATTCACGAACGGAAGAACGAGGTGCAAAATTTGCAAAAGAAAACAACATTCCTAATTGGACGACAAATTTGAAGGAGGCAATTTCGCACCCCGAGGTTGATGCGGTTATTGTTGGATTACCAAATAATTTACACAAAGAAGCCATTTTGGCTGCTGCCGACGCAGGGAAAGCTGTGTTATGCACAAAACCACTGGCACGAAACGCCGAAGAAGCCTGGGAGATTTTGCAAAAGGTAGAAGAAACCGGGGTTTTTCATGGTTATCTCGAAGATTTGGTTTACACACCAAAACATTTGAAAGCACACGCTTCGGTTGAAAATGGCGCCATCGGGAATGTGCTTTGGGTGCGTTCACGTGAAGCGCATCCCGGTCCGCACAGCGACTGGTTTTGGAATCCTGAAATTTCCGGCGGCGGGGCGATTATCGATTTGGGTTGCCACTGTATTGAAATTGGCCGGAGTTTTATTGGGAAAGATATTCGACCTTTGGAAGTAGTTTGCTGGGCCGATACACAGGTTAAACCAATTGCTGCCGAAGATAATGCGATTGGTTTGGTGCGTTTCCAAAATGGAGCAATCGGGCAATTTGAAGTGAGCTGGTGTTTCCGCGGTGGAATGGAATTGAAAGACGAGGTGGCAGGTGTTGACGGTTCAATCCGCATCGACAATTTTTTGCGCACAGGTTTCGAAATGTTCTCGACACCCGGCAAAAAAGGCTACCTGGCCGAAAAAGCTGAAACTGATTCAGGCTGGCTGTTTCCAGTTGGCGACGAAGTGCACGAACTTGGCTACAACCACATGTTTACGGATATGTTCAACTCCATTGAAATGGGCAAAAAACCCAGCGAGGATTTTTATGACGGTTATGTGGTTAACGCCATTATGGATGCATGTTACCTTTCGGCAAAAACAAAAAAATGGGAACCGGTGGAACTAAAAGAATGGCGCGGAAAAACTGAAGTTGAACCACTTTCGGCGTTTGTTGAATATGACGAAAACCACTGGTTGGTAAAAAAAGAAATCCTGCCCGATGGACGTAAAAAAGTGATTCTGAAAGTAAAAAATTCTGGAGAAATTATCGAAAAAGTAGATTAAAAAAACATGATGAACTCTTTTATAAAATTAATATCAGCCATTTTGATTTATTCAAATGCCGGAATAATTTCAGCACAAAATGAAGTTCATTCAGATTTAAATCAGCTTGAGACAGAGGAGGTTGACAATGGTTTTTTTAAGAGCGATAAATTCTGGAGGGGAGCTGACGGAGCGGCTACAATTGATCTCGAAAACGGAAAAACACTATGGTTGTTCAGCGACACTTTTATCGATACCGCGGGAACTGGCTTACGCTCAAATTCGGTCATGATTAACAACTCCCTGGCAATTCAGGACGGAAATAAACTGGAAAAATCGAAACTTTCATTTTACTGGAAAGGGGAAAGTGATAAGCCAAAATCGTTTTTTGAACTCCCCGGGGAAACCTGGTTTTGGACAGGTCATGGAATTGTGATAAATGGTAAACTTGTAATTTTTTTATTTGAAGAAAAATCGACAAGCGAAGGATTTGGTTTTGAAACTGTTGGTTGGACTGTGGCAATTATTGATAATCCAAATGATGAACCTAAAAAATGGAAAATAAAATATGTGAAAGGACCCGATACTTTTGGCATTATCGTTGGCTCTTCGGCGGTTTTGAAAGATAGCAATTATGTTTATGCTTTTGGGGTTAAAGAACCCGGAACCCACGAAACCTATTTGCTGAGGTTTGAAAATGATAAATTGGCACAAGGCGATTTAACAGGAATTGAATGGTGGGTTGAAAATGATTGGACATCAGAAGTTTACGAAGAACCAAAACAAGCTAAGCTATTTAGTGGTCAAACTGAATTCTCTGTGCATTTCGAACCTGAACTTGGGAAATTTATACAAATCCAGACTTATGGTTT
>JBBQPP010000694.1:0-2442 GCA_038217255.1 Bacteroidales bacterium
TGATGGGAGGCGAAATAGGCGTAAACAGTAAAGTTGGCAAAGGTTCGGAATTTTGGTTTAAACTAGCCTATTCATTTACTGCCCAAAGATTGGATAGTGATATGAACAACAACACGTTAACTACATTTGAAATACCAAAAAATACAAAAATACTCTATGCCGAGGATAATCTGATAAATCAAAGAATTACCGTAATGCAACTGCAAAAACTCGGTGTATCCTGCGATATTGCCAAAAATGGTTTGGAAGCATTCGAATTGTATAAAAAGAATGAATACGATTTGATTTTAATGGATGTTCAAATGCCTGAACAAGATGGCATAGAGTGCACAAAAGAAATCAGGAAATACGAGAAAAGTAATAATTTAATGCATTGCATTTATATTGTGGCAGTTACTGCAAACAATGATGCCAGTGATAAACTAAACTGCATTGAAGCCGGAATGAATGATTTCATTAGTAAACCCTTCAAGGAAAATGACATTAAGGATAAAATCCTAAACGCATTAACCGAACAAAAAGCATTATAAATTATGTCAGTTTATAATCAAGAGAATACAGATATACTTGATATTGAGATAAACTTGCTTTTGCAGGCAGTTTACTTAAAATATGGCTATGATTTTAGCAATTACACCAAAACCCATTTAAAGCGCAGAATACTTCACCGACTGTTATTGAGCGGATTAAATACAATTACCGAATTGCAGGATAAAATTCTTTGGGACAAAGAGTTTTTTATGATTTTCCTTCAGGATCTTTCAATCAACGTTACTGAAATGTTTCGCGATCCGGAATTGTATTTGAAATTCCGCAATAAAATAATCCCCGAATTGTCAACATACGCCCACATAAAAATATGGCATGCCGGCTGTTCTACGGGTGAGGAGGTGTATTCCCTGGCAATAATTTTGAAAGAGGAAAACATTTTGCACAAAACACAGATTTATGCAACCGATTTTAACAAAAGGATTTTGGAATTGGCAAAAAAGGGCATTTACAGTAAAAAGAACATGGACTTATATTCCCGAAACTATATTGAATCAGGTGGCAAAGGTCAATTATCAGACTATTACATTTCAAAATATGGTTCGGTACTTTTTGATAAATCTTTGGTGAAAAATATTGTTTTTGCCGACCACAATCTCGTAACCGATGGAGTTTTTGCCGAAGTGCACCTTATTTTTTGCAGAAATGTTTTGATATACTTCAACAAAACCCTTCAAAACAGGGTACTTGGTTTATTCAATAACAGTTTAACAAAAAGGGGAATTTTATGCCTTGGAACAAAGGAAAGTCTAACATTCACTGATTTTGAAAACAACTTCGAAATTTTGGATGAAAAGAATAAAATTTATAAAAAATCACAAGTGAACAATGATTAAAGCTGTTGTAATTGGCGCCTCATATGGCGGGCTGGAAGCAATTAAACTTGTATTAAATGAACTGCCTTCAAATATGGAAATACCTGTAATTGTTGTTTTACACATTGGCAACAATAACATAGATTCATTTCTGGAATTACTAAACAAAGGCGAAAAACATACTGTAAAAGAGGTTGAAGAAGATGAAGTAATAAAGGCGGGAACAATTTATTTTGCACCTCCAAACTACCATTTACAAGTTGAAAACGAGCATTCTTTTAGTCTGTCAACCGCCGAAAAAGTAAACTTTTCGCGTCCGTCAATCGATGTGTTATTTGAAACTGCAGCCTGGACTTTTAAAAATGGACTTCTGGGAATATTATTGACCGGTTCAAACAGCGATGGCGCTGAAGGTCTTAAAACAATTAAGGAATTTGGAGGAACCACCATCGTTGAAAATCCTGAGACTGCTTTTGCTAAAACAATGCCCCTCAGCGGAATAAAAAAATCATCCCCCGATTTTATTTTAAACCTTGATGAAATTGCCAAAAAGATAGTTGATTTAACAACTTCCTGATTTGTTTAAAGTTCAAAGTTCCGGGTTCAAAGTTCCGTGTTTCTACTTTAAACTCTAAACTTTGAACTTTGAACTAATTCACCCCTTTCACATTCATTTTCAAAGTGTAAACACCTTTGCGTGCGGTAACAAAAAGTATGTTTCGTTTTTTACCGCCAAAGCAAACATTTGCCGGGCTTTCGGGGAATTCAATTTCCTCGGTTAATTCACCTTTAGGATTATAGACCCAAACTTTGCCCGAAGTGAGGTAAACATTTCCTTCATCGTCAATGGTCATCCCATCACTGCCTTTGGGTGCAAAGAATGTTTTGTTTGTCAAACTTCCATCAGGTTGAATATCGTATTTCCAGGTTTCACCAGCCTGAATATCGGCAACGTATAACGTTTTTCCATCGGGTGTTCCAATCAAACCGTTTGGCGTTTTAAAATCGTCAATTACGCGGGTAATTTTACCATCGGTTGCCAGATAATAAACTCCCCTCACATCCTGAATTTCTTTGT
>JBBQPP010000695.1:0-2437 GCA_038217255.1 Bacteroidales bacterium
GGCCAATAAGTGCATGCACCTCTCGGCAATGGCCTACAACCTCAAAAAATACCTAAAGTTCATCCAAAAACGCACAAAAAGCGGGGCGGGATGCCTTGTTTTGTTTTTTTCGCCCAAAACGTTGCTCCAGAACACAGAATGTCCATTTTTAAAAGCTCCAAATTTGCCCCATTTTCAAGCCTAATCAAAAAAACAAAGCCGCTGAAAGCGGCTTAAATGGGTTGGGTTTTTATAAATTATGGGGTTGTGCAACGGTTACCATTGTTAGGGCAAGTTTTTTATTTTTTATGGAACAAATAATCTAATTCAATTTCAATTCGTGGTTTTTCAAATTGTTTGTCAGTTAATGGTGAAAACAAAATTTTAAAAGGTAATCTCAAATCCTTAAAAGTCTTGAAATATGCAATATAATTTTCCCTTTCAACATAATCTCCTTTGTCAATTGACGAACCGTGAATTAGAAGAGTTGCTTTAATATTCTCAATTTCTCCTTCTGAATTTTTTAAAACGACAATATTTTCTAAATACTTTTCAATTGGCTCATTATTTGAAAGTTCAACTTTATATTTTGAGTTCAAACTATCCTTTTCGATTAAAATTACTTTGTCTGAAGATTTGAAAAAAGGCAAGGAAACTACATCTCCAATTCTGTTCATTTTTCCAATATAGGATTTGATATCTTCATCTGTATTTAATCTCGGATATTCATTTCGAATCTCTCCATTTAGGTCATAAGTTCTTGCGTATGTTTTTTTAATTCTTTCGATTTTAAAATACTGGTCAATTTTTTCTTGATAATCGAAAAATGAGTTTTTAAATTCTTCTGTGTTATTTGCTATCCATTCAGTTTCTATTTCTCCAAATAAGTCAAAACCTAACAAAGTCATAACATTATTCTGGATTGTGGAATAAGGAATTTTTAATCTAAATCTACCAAAGAGGTTTTTGCCTAATTTTCCATCGTTATCTTTCAGTAGTTCCATATTCTCGAATAGTGTTCCATAAAAACTGAACTTATCGATTGTTTTATCAATCATTTTTGAATAGTCTGATAACCTATAAAAATTAGTGTTCTTTTTATGATTTACTATATCTAATAAATAGACATTATTTCTCGTTAAATCTTTTGGGTAAATGTCTTTCGATGGATTTCCTCTTAAAATATAATGTTTAACAATTTTCTTTTTTTGAATTAATTGAAAATCATAAATGACATTATTAAGTATATATTTATTCCAAACCACTTCTTGTTTTAGAGAGTCAAGGTTTTTGAATTCAGGATTTTCTGAAACCAAATTTTCGTAAGGGTCAAAAAATATAACTTTTAGTTCATAATTTTCAAATTCAAGTTTCTCAATAGTTTTCGATTTCTGTGCTAATGAAGTATTTAGTCCAAGTATTAAGAAGGTAATTAAAAGGACAAATTTTTCTTTCATAGTTCAATTTTGGTTTTTTTGAAATGTTCGTTAAGGCACATAGTTTACAAAGTTAAAGTCACATGCTTTACACTAGATTCTGACTTAGTCTAATTGACACTTGTTTATCTCTTATGTTATTTTCATTAAAGTACCCTAAAAATACGTCTCTATAAAATACTCTCCAAATCCCGTTTCCCTGATCTTCCGCACCTACGTATTTTCCCTTTAGTCCAGCAGTTAAATATACCCAATAATACGACTTCCACCGCATGGCTCCATTTTGGCATACTTTCATCACCTTCATCGTTGCTGGGTAGTCATATTTAGGGATTTTTTCAGGGTATGGCCTATTGGAAAAATCATGGCAATCTGCAGGAGATTTCATTCCTAAAGCTTCGTGGGGTCTAATGTGGTTATATTCTTTTACAAACCGATTTAAACTACGCTGTTGGGCCTTTAAATCGAATGATGAGGGTTTGGCGCAAGCTGCTTTTAAATCACGGTGCATACGCTCGTGCCGTCCATTCTGGTCTGGTCGTGCCGGATCGGAATAAACTGGATCTATTCCCAGTTCAATAAACCAGTAGGATAGCCTGGTATATCTTTGAATGGCAGCTACAGATCCAAAGGGACTTCCGTTGTCGGTATGTATCTGTTTTGGGATGCCATACTTTCTAAAGACCTTTGTAAACTCTTGCTTAACAGAGAGAAAGTTTTCTTTGTAATGTCCTTTTGCAGTAAACAAAAACCTGCTTTTGGAATCGGCAATGGTAAGCGGATGGCAGTATATTTTATTGCCCATTAAAAACTTCCCTTTATAGTCTGCGCTCCAAACTTCGTTGCACTTCTTAGGGTCGAAAATGGGAAATACCGGCTTGACCCTTCTGCTTCGCTTTTGGGGTTTAACCAGGCCATTTTTAGAAAGGATGTTGTGGACCGTGACCACACTTGGAATAAGTTCTTCAGGATACTGTTTAAACAACAAAATGCGAATTTTCTTCGCACCCCAAAGCATGTGT
>JBBQPP010000696.1:0-2434 GCA_038217255.1 Bacteroidales bacterium
AGCCTTCATTCATTTCCTTCGATTCTTCTTTTGTCATATAATTTTCGGTTTTCTGAATGGCAAAATCGGGCAATTTGAAATTATCATCAGCTACCGAAACATCGAATTTTATACTGGTCGCTTCCGTTACTGTTTTGATTCCCAAAACAATGATTTCCATTTTGAGCATCACTCCTTTAAAAATCCACTGTTTTCCGCCCAATAAATTCCAAACATCACAGGTGTATCCTTGAAATGTTTCTGTTCCAATTTTTTCACCGCCCAGACTTTTTAGCATTTCTTCGCCCATTTCTCCGGCATCGCCATTGGGTTGAGTGTTTTTTGCCATTTCCATGGCCATGTCGGTGCCAACATAGATTTGCTTCTTGTCGAAATCAACAGAATAACTTTCGCCATTATCTAATTTATTCATGGTATGCGTTTTTTTTGTATCCGTTTTTTCCTTTCCGAAAAATTTCATGGTGGTTGTTTGGCTCGATTCTTCTTCTTTCAATTCTACGGCTCCCCAATCTTTAAAAAATAACTTTTCAGTGCCGTTTCCGCTTACAGTGCTTCCCATTACTTTCCCCGACGTAGTGGTAACGTATTCAACAATACCCGATTTTACATCGTAGCGTTTCTGCTCATTTTGTGCGTTTCCGTTACAACTTGTCATTGCAAATAATAGCGAAATAAGGATAGTTAAGTTTTTCATGGTTATTATTTTTTTGATTTTTTATTTTATCTCCTGCAATTCATAAACCGAATAATGGCCAAAAGATTTATCCGGATCATCTTCAATAATTTTGGCATAAACTCCGAATCCTGGCTTATCGGTAATTATCCATAATTTTTTCATCACATTAGAATAAGTTGCAACTTCAACAATAGCGCAATTGAATGTGCCCGCCGGAGTTGTTATTTTCTCGTTACCAACTACTTTGAAAATATCGTCGGTTAATGGATAAAGGGCTTTTGAGTATTCCTGGTTTTCAGGAAATTCGGTGTCTTCAGGAAGATGATACCGGTCGTATCCAACAAATACATTATCGATTGTAAATCCTTCTTCTTCAAGTGTAGCTTTTACATCGGCAGTAAGGATTTTGTCATCAAATGTTTCGGTGCCATTAATCAGGGTAGAATATTTATAAACCAATTGGTTCACATTTAACAAGTTCGTCTTTATTTCATCACACCCGGGCAACTTCTGTGCATCATCGTAATACTTGTAATCGCCATCTTCGTTGTAAAAGTCAGCTTCAGAAAAAGTGAGACGTTCAATTTTTTGAGTGTTTTTAGCTTTCCGTTGTGCTTTGAAAACTTTTCCCGCACTTTCCAGTTCCAGTGTTTCTTCGTTAATTTTCAATACTTTATTTTCGCCTTTCAGCATGTCTTCACCACGTAGCCCAATCATTATGACCGACATTTCCTGCTTATCAAAAATCCATGTGCCACTTAGGTTGGCAGTGTGGCCTTCTTCTTTTTGAATCATCTTAAATTCATCGGGCTCGTTAAAAGTGAGCAGTGTTTTCATTTCAGGATAAGGCTCATCTTTAAACTCCCACATTCCCACCAATCCTGAGTTTTTATTGGCTTGTCTGATTTCAATACTATCTACTTTTAAATAGAATAATTTTGCTTCGTCTTTTACTACAACTAGCTCTTTATCTGTCAGATTTTCAATTTCCCTTTCACCATTCCAATCTTTGTCGAACTCCGATTTTAAGCTAATTGAGTTGTTCCCTGAATTGTATTCCCAGGTTCCAAAATCGATACCCATAACCCTAAATTTTCCATTTTCTTTGAATTCAGTTATGAAATATGGGGATCGAACTTCGCCGTTCACTTCGGCTTTGGTCATTAGCCAGCTACCAATCAATTTTGATTTCTGAGCATTTGTAATTCCTGAAAATACAATCATTACAAGAATTAATAGCGTTAATTTTTTCATGATTTTGAGTGTTAAGATGATTTGTATTTTCAGGAATTTGCGTTATAAGCCCTGATTTAATGAAGGTTACCGGGCAATGCTTTTACTGTCCGGTGTATTTAATTGAAAAAGCATCCGATTCTAAAGTGCCACTAAACGTATGACTTACGGTGCTAAGCATGGCAGAGCAGGTGCCTTCGAAACTTATTTTTGTTGTAGATACCCGGGTTATAGAACCGGTCTTTGAGAAATACAATTCGTCACTTCCATCGGTTAATAGTAGGTTTTTACCCATAATTGACACTGTTCCTGAAGAACTCGAACTATCAAAGCTGAAAACGCCTCCCATTTCTGTAGGAACCGATGCAACAATTACAGAAAAATCTTCTCCTTCGCCCATCGTTGCCAAATTTCCTAGCCAGCCAACGTCTATTGTTGTACCTGTGGCGATGGTTTTACCATCCATTTTAACTGTGTACTTACCTTCGGGTTGGTCGGGTACACTAACCTCGTCTTTTCCGCACG
>JBBQPP010000697.1:0-2423 GCA_038217255.1 Bacteroidales bacterium
GTCCGTTTCCCTTTTAAAAATTCAAAAACAACCCAATAAAAACAAACCTTTTCAAATCACGTTTAACCGGAACCAATGAGTAATTCCCCTGTGCATCTGCAATTCCTGAAGGACGGTAACTCAACACATTTTCGTTTCCCAAAACGTTGTTCATCGAACAATACAAAACAGAGTATTGGTTTCCGATATAAAAGATATGACTGAAATTCAAGCTCAAATCTGAATACGGTTTTGTTTTTTCTTTCATAAATTTTGTTGAGTTTGGATCATTGAATGGTCGTCCACTTGCGCCGGTAAACGACATTCCCACTTGCGTATTAATCTTATGCAACCAGTATTTTCCGACCACTGAAAAAGTGTGATTCGATATAAAATCGGGCGTAACTTTTTCAGGGTAATTCATATATTTCCGTTTGGTATCAATAAAAGAATAGGTAATCCAGTAATCAAAACCTTTGATGCTTTTTTGGTCGCGCCAGAAAATATCAAGTCCACCGGCGTAACCACTTCCGTCGTTTTTCAAGTTTGTTGGCAAATTGAAATCACCTGTTTGCCAGGTAACCAAATTATTGTAGGTTTTATAATATGCTTCAGCCCTGAAAAGCCGCTTCGAAACTTCGCCAAACTGGTAACTTAAAACGTAATGTGTTGCCTTCTCAAAATCAAGATTTGTATCAATTTTCAAATATTCCGATTGCGGCGTTTGATGATACAATCCCCAGGCTGCCGACAATTGGGCATCTTTTCCGGTTTTCAGTGCAATTGCAAAACGTGGAGCTAAATTCCATTTATTTAAAACCGTTGTATATTCCGAACGCAATCCGGGACGAATGGCCAGGTTTTTTGTGAATTTGATTTCGCTTTCGATAAATCCGCCAAATAAATTATCGGTGTAATCGGAAGTGTATGTCCGCCCGGCATTTTCAGTATAATCTTCATTAAATTTATTGTAAGTTTCGTTGGCGCCCCAGGTAAATTTAACACCCTCCGAAATATCGTGAACAACGGTAAAACGGGTTTCAATATTCAATTCAGCAGTTTCCACTGAATTATCGCCAAGTCCAATCCTATTGTTTTGCGAAGTTGTGGAAACACCAATTTTATAACATGATTTTTCAGAAAAACAATCTTTATAAGAAATATTTGAATAGTTTGTCAACCCTTTGTTTGAAATCAGCATTTTTTTGTTTTCAAGTCCGGTTGGGACGAAGTATGAAAGGTTGCCATAGTCAGAAGTAAGAAACCCTTTAAACATACCGTTTTTCTTTGTTTTGTAGCGATACACAGCAGTTCCGTTAAACGATTCAACAGGTTTTTCCCAATCAACCGAACTATTGAAAACCTTATCGTAAAGCGAAAGATTTGTATAACCGGCACTTAAACTTACCGACGAATTTTTCATTCTCCGGGTTGTCGAAGCTTCGCCACCAATCGTCAAAAACGAAATCCCTGTAACATCTTCGGCGGCCAAATCATTAGAATTTAGCACCAACACCGATGAAAGTGCTTGTCCATATTCGGCAGAATAACCGCCTGAATTAAACATCACACCACTGAAAAGCGAAGGCGCAAAACGTCCACGCGAAGCAATATCAGGTGTTTTCGAATAGTAGGGTTTTGCAGCAATCAACCCGTCAATATATGTTTTTGTTTCGTACACATCGCCACCACGCACCATCAAACGGCCATCATCAGCAGCGGCTTGCGTGCCGGGCATAGTG
The DNA here is from genome assembly GCA_038217255.1 of Bacteroidales bacterium. Classification (GTDB taxonomy): domain Bacteria; phylum Bacteroidota; class Bacteroidia; order Bacteroidales; family Prolixibacteraceae; genus Draconibacterium. Next base: position 1,722 of record JBBQPP010000697.1, read on the forward strand.
CGCATTGCAGCCATCACATCGCCATTGGCGCTGGGTGTTGTGTAAATATCGAGCGGTTTCATAATCGAAGCCCGCGATTCATCGGCAGCAGCAAAACTTCCGGCAGTTATTGTAACTGCATCAAGCGTGTTTATGCTTTCTTTCATTTCAATCCGTATTTCAATATTTTCAGAAATAGAAATCTCTTTTTGCCAGGTTTTATAACCTATAAAAGTTGCTTTTAAAGTTTGATTTCCTGTTTCTGAAGTTTTGAATTTGAAATTCCCATCTGCATCGGAACTCGCACCATCGTAACTATTCTCAATAAAAATATTTACCCCGGGGAGCGGCTCGCCTTTATCAGTTTGTGCTTTGCCCGAAATGGCAATTTGTGAAAATGAAAGGATTGAAATGTGCAGGATTAAGATTGTAATAATTGCTTTCATGGCTTTGAATATTTGACAACCCAAAGTTGAGGCGAAAACCATCGTTTAAAAAAAGTAGTTTACCGAAATGTTGAATTTTGGGGATGAATTGCGGGTGCGGAGGTTTTTAACCTCCGAGAAATCGCGGTTAAAAACCGCAACACCCTATTTAAGAATAAGTTCTTTTTCAACAAAAAAATCGCCGAGCCAAATGCGGCCATCCGGTTTTTTCCATTTATCTGGCTTAATCAACGACCCCGGAAACGAAAACCAACATTTAACCTTACCGGTTGGCAAG
>JBBQPP010000698.1:0-2422 GCA_038217255.1 Bacteroidales bacterium
TTGGCGGAAGAACTGCCGTTGGGTGAAAGTTTGGAAGATACAGTAACCCGCTTTTTACCGTATTGGCAGGAAACCATCGTTCCGACCATTAAAACCGGGAAACAAATAATTATTGCAGCCCACGGAAACAGTTTAAGGGCTTTGGCCAAGCATTTGGAAAATATTTCGGATGATAAAATAAACGAATTGGAAATTCCAACCGGAATACCATTGGTTTATGAAGTGGATGAGAATTTGTTATACAAAAAACACTATTACCTCAAATAAAGGTATGCAATCTTAAATTGCATTTTGAATATCAACAGGGGAGGGTTTGCTCGCATGAGTAACCCTCCCTATTTGTTTTGATTCCCGGCATTTCGGAAGTTAATCCAGCTAAATTTTGAAGATCTTTTTTATGATTTGAATAATGATAAGTACTGAGAAACTTGCCCCGGCGACAAGCAACCATTGCACGGCTGAAAGTGTTTCGAAGGAAAGGATATTGTGCAGGATTGGTATGAAATAAGCTGCAGTAAGCACCGCAAAACACAATCCCAACGCCATCCAAATGTATTTATTCTGTGTAACCTGGTTTGAGAAAATGTTCCCGGCTGGTTCCCGCATGTTGAAAACATGCAGCAACTGCGAAACAGCCAGGCTGAAAAAGGCTACCGTGTTTGCCAACTCTTTCGATTCACCAAACTGGTAGAAGGTTAGTAAATAAACGCCGCAAATAATTAATGCCATTACACTACCATAAATTGCCATTGTCATCCAATTCCGTTTGTTAATGATTGGTTCTTCCGGATTTTTAGGTTTTTGTTTCATGATAGTTTCATCGCCTTTTCCAATGCTCTCAATGGCATTCACAATCGAGGGGAATGAATCGTCTTTTAAAATTATGTCGGCCACTTCCTGTGCAATTTGGGTTCCGCGTTCACCCATGGCAATTCCGATGTCGGCTTTTTTAAGCGCCGGTGCATCGTTTACTCCATCATCGGTCATGGCAGTAATTTCACCCTCCTTTTTAAATTGCGCAACAATTTTAAATTTCTGTTCCGGATCAACCCGCGCAAAAAGGTTTGATTCATAAACATTCTCCTCTTTTTTTCCAATTTCGTGGCCTTTTATCACATCAATTTCATCCTTGTCATTAAGCTTAACTTTTTCAGCAATGTATTGGGCAGTGCCCGGATGATCGCCCGTTACCATGACTATCTGAATTCCTGCTTCCCTGCATTTTTTGATGGCGCTTTTTACATCTTCTTTTGCCGGATCGATAAAACTGATGAATCCCAAAAAAATCATTTTTGAAACGAAATCTTCTTTTTCCTTTAACGAGTCCGCTTCATTTTTCCACCCAGAGTAGTGTGAAATTGTACACTAATTATTATTCTTTGAGTAGTCATCATTTTATCATAACCTTATTATCCTTCCAAGTTTTAAGTAGTCGACCGTTTACAAAACAGGAGTAATACCACAAATTCAATATTAAGTTCTTTGTAGTCGGCTATTAATACTTCTTCTTGTTTATATATGCGGTTAAGATTTGAGCCATATGTTTATTTAGACTTATTACAAACTGCTTAGAGTTAGCAATATAATTTATTTAATTTATTTATCCCAGCGAATTTATTTTGTAAATTTGATATACATTAAATCTTAAAAATTTTATAATTATGAAAAAGATCAAAACAAAATTTATCCTCTTACCATTCGTCCTTATTATAGGCGGATTAATGTTCTCATGTGAACGTGATTTGGGAATAGATGATTTGGCGGTCCCAACCCTGAAAAAAGCAACTGTTGGAGAACTTTCAGCAAAGGAACAGTTGGGCAAAGAAATTTTTTTCGATAAAATCTCTTCACCAGACAGGATGGCATGTGCTGAATGCCATTCACCCGAAGTAGGTTTTACTGGTCCTACTCCTGCCATAAATAAAGGTGGAGCGGCATACAGAGGTGCAGATCCACACCGGTTTGGTAATCGTAAGCCACCAAGTGCAGCATATGCTACTTTTAGCCCGATATTCCATTATGATGAAACTGAAGGTATTTTTATTGGAGGTAATTTCTGGGATGGAAGAGCAACTGGTGAGGTACTGGGTAATCCTGCAGCAGATCAGGCATTAGGCCCGTTCCTGAATCCGCTTGAAATGAATAATCCGGATGCAACAGCAGTATTAATGCAAATTGAAGGTTCAAAATATGCTGATTTGTGGGAAGAAATATGGGAAGAACCCATTAGCTATGGCTCCGATGAAGAAATTGAACTGAATTTTGGCCGTGTTGGAAAATCAATTGCTGCCTATGAAGCCTCATCTGAAGTTAATCAGTTTTCTTCTAAATATGATGCATATCTTGATAATAATGCTGTTCTCACAGTTCAGGAAGCATTGGGACTGAAACTATTTAAGGTCAACTGTTCTGCATGTCATCC
>JBBQPP010000699.1:0-2418 GCA_038217255.1 Bacteroidales bacterium
CTTTGTTTAATTCGCTTTCTGTAATTTTCAGCATCTCTTCCAATTCCGAAATACTCAAGTTGTTTTCTTTTGCAAAAAAGGTTGCCATTTTAGGGAAGGAGCCATTAAAATAATCGCTCAGTAAAGTTTTAAACTGAAACCCTGTGTATTCCTTTTTACTGATTTCAGGGAAAAACAGATTTACATTTCCAACTTTTTTGCGTTGAACAAAACCTTTTTTCTCCAAAACGCTTAGCACGGTTGCAACTGTGGTATAAGCAGGCCGCGGTTCATCAAAACCTTCAACAACTTCTTTTACAACTCCTTCCTTTAAATTCCAGAGGATTTGCATTACTTGTTCTTCCGCTTTGGTTAATGATATTATCGTTTTCATATTAGGAATATTTTCAATGAGTTGTCAGTACAAAAATCATTCTAACAAAATCTACTACAAATATAGTAATGACATTTTATATGTGCAACTATTTTTATAATAAATTTACTATATAAATAGTAGATTTATTTTTTAGCGAAAAAAAGCTGCCCGAAAATCAGACAGCTTTTTCTACAAATAGTGCAGATTAATTAGTTCCCCAAGTAATTTCCAATTCTCCAACAGAAATTTCCTGAACGTTGTAAGCGGAATTTGAACTGTTTGCTTCTGCATCGTTTGTAAATGCGTTTATTTGAAGCAGATAAGTTTGTCCGTCAACCGCTGCTTCACTCCAATAGCCCGAGTTTGAAGAACCTGTAATTGAGTATTTTACAACATCCGGCCCAACACTGTAGCCCGAAAAAATAAGTTTTCCATCGGGTTTAATCATTTTAATAAAATAACCTTTTGTGTCTGTTATTTTTCCCCATTCAGTTTCAAGGACGAATGGCGAACCTGTAAAATTGATTTTGCTAAACTGAGGGATTGCCAGCCCATCATAACTCAATATATCCGTGACAACTTGCGTTTCGCCATTCATATCTTTCACTGTAAAAACATAACTTCCTTCAACAGGAGCGGTCGTTTTATAATCTGAATCGACAGGTTCTTTTGCTAAATTGAAAATTGAACCAGGTTGGCTTTCAAGCTCAACATTTCCCCCGTTGTTTGGAATGGCTACAGTTGCGCTCATTAAACTTTTGTTGGCATACGCAAAATAGGAAGTGGCCGATTTGACTTCCCCGTCAATTTCCTTGTTAATCACATAAACATCAGTTAAAACTTCCAGCTTTTCTTCAACATCATTGCACGAAACCACTGAAATTCCTGCAAAAATCAAGAACATGGAATTCCTTAAAAATCTTTTTGTTTTCATCTTATTATTATTATTCATTTTTAAAATACCGGCATGGTGGAGTTAAAACGTAAAACCGCCAAAAACCAATATGTATAAGATTGAGAAAAATTAGAATGGTTGCGTGCCGAACAAAAAATGAATTAAAAATTGTGGTTCAACCCAACTCAAAGACTAATTGAATCAATTGTTTTTAACGAACTGGATAATTTCTTTAAGCACGTATTCTGCAGTTTCAACATTAAAAATATTCGGAAAAGTGAGCGTGAGTTTGTGATTTGTCTCTTTCAATTTGCCGTTTCCTGTTTTTTGAATGTACTGAACAATTTTCATGAATTCGGCTGATTGGTAAAACTTCGATTGCTGGTCGGAAACAAAGTAGCAAATCATATTTTTGTTTTTCAAGATGATTTTTTCCATGCTTAGCTCAATTGCTTTCCAGCGTAGCTGAACAACTTCGAGCAATTCATGGCTTTCCTGCGGCATCTTTCCAAACCTATCGATCAACCCGGTTTTGAACAACTCAAGTTGCTGTTCATTTTCAATATTGTCAAGTTCTCGGTAAAGCAGCATCCGTTCCGAAGTGCCTTTTATGTATCCATCCGGGAAAAGCAATTCAAGATCGGTATCAATCTGGCAATCGTTTACAAAATTGAGTTTTAGGAATGCCTGTGTTTGCTGCTTGTTGTCATCATCTTCAAATAACCCGGCAAACTCCTCATGTTTTAATTCCTGAACTGCCTCGCTTAGAATACGATGATAAGTATCGAAGCCAATATCAGCAATAAAACCGCTTTGTTCTGCGCCCAGCATATTTCCAGCTCCCCGAATATCAAGATCCTGCATGGCAATGTTAAAACCGCTGCCCAAATCCGAAAATTCTTCGATTGCCTTTAAACGGCGGCGCGCATCGGCATTTACTGTTGCCAACGGAGGTGTAATCAGGTAACAAAATGCCTTTTTGTTCGAGCGGCCAACCCTTCCTCTGAGTTGGTGCAAATCGCTCAACCCAAAATTTTCGGCATGGTTTATAATGATTGTGTTCGCGTTCGGTATATCCAGCCCCGACTCGATAATGGTTGTGGCAATTAAAACATCGAATTTGCCATTAATAAAATCAAGCATTACTTTTTCGAGTTTTGGCCCGTCC
>JBBQPP010000700.1:0-2404 GCA_038217255.1 Bacteroidales bacterium
ATGCAAAAAATGGTCAGTCATTTCAGGACAATAAACCCTAATAAACTGTATGCATTTGGGTCCAATAATTACCTTGGTTCGCGCGGACAGGTTTCGGGTGAAGATTATTACACCACATGCCGGGTTGGCATGGATAAAGATACCACTTTCAGCACCCACACCCGTGCTTCCTTTTCCTTTGCTGATGCTTATGATGGCGGATATATAAATGGTCGCTACCCATCCACCAACCTCAATTATGCCGGGGCAATCAGTAAATGCACAGTTCCGGTAATTGGCCACGAAATTGCGCAGTACGAAATTTACCCCAATTACGATGAAATACGAAAATACACAGGAGTACTAAAGCCCTGGAACCTTGAGATTTTCAGAAAACGTATTGAAGAAGCCGGAATGGCAGACCAGGCACTTGAATTTTTCAGGGCTTCGGGAGCATTAAGTATGTTGTGTTATCGCGCCGACATTGAAATGGCCATCCGAACTCCCGGATTTGGCGGTTTCCAATTGCTCGATTTACAGGATTTCCCCGGACAGGGAAGTGCGCTTGTAGGAATATTGGATGCTTTTATGGACAACAAAGGTTTGATTACTCCTGAAGAATTTTCACATTTTTGCAACAAAGTTGTTCCGCTTTTGATAATGGAAAAATATTGCTGGGAAAACACTGAAACATTCAATGCAAAAATTCAGGTAGCCAACTACGCTGAAAAATCACTTGAAAAACAAATTGTAAACTGGGAAATAATTTCAGATAACGGGCAAAAAATTGGCAGTGGTACTGAAAATACTGAAATACCGCAGGGAACAATATCGGATGTTTTGAGTATAAAACTTCCTTTGTCGGAAATAAAATCTCCCCAAAAACTTACTTTGAACATTGAATTAGCAGGAACTTCATATAAAAACAATTACCCGATTTGGGTTTATCCTGAAAACAAAAACATAGAAAAACCTACTGAAATAGCGGTTACGAAAACACTGGAGGAAACATTACAAAAATTAAAAGCTGGTGAAATAGTGTTGTTTTTCCCCGACCATAAAAAATACGAATCGTTTACGGTTGGCGGTCTGTTTACCACTGATTACTGGAACTACAAAATGTTTAAAGGCATTTCAGAAAGAAACAATAAACCGGTTTCGCCGGGAACTATGGGAATCCTGACTGATCCGCAACATCCGCTTTTCAAATCGTTCCCCACCGAATTTCACACAAACTGGCAATGGTGGGCAGTAGTGAAAAAAAGCCGTCCATTTATTCTCGACAATGCTCCGGAAGGTTATAAACCATTGGTACAAGTGGTTGATAATATTGAACGAAACCACAAGTTGGGATTGATTTTTGAATTTCAGGTCGGTGACGGAAAACTGCTGGTTTGCATGAGCGATTTGGCTGCAATTCAGGATAAACCAGAAGCAAGACAATTACAACAAAGCATTTTTGATTATATGAAATCGGATGACTTTCAACCTAAAACTCCATTGACCGCAGAAGAATTGAAAACTTTGTTTAGCACAACAGTCTTGCAGAAAAAAATCAAAACAATTGGGAACATATCCTATCAGTAAAATGAAGTTTTATGGATTCAAGTAGTTAAAATTCAAACTGAATTTCCATTGTAATCTTTATTCCTGAGAAGAAATAAGAAAGGTTTCTCGCAAAGATGCAAGAATGTGCGAAAAACGGTAAGATTTATTTTGCGTCCTCTGCGAAAATCTTTGCGGCCTTTAAGTGAAATTCATCAGAAATTTACCGTTTAATAACCCAAACCCACCGTTTAATAAATGGCGTTTTATTAATTGGTTTTAAACTTCCAACTTTGGGAAAACCAATTTCAACAACAATGAAAACGATTTCGGTATTTTTTACACTGCTTTTTGTTTTTTCAGGCTTGAGTTCCTTTGCGCAGGAGCAGGTCATCAAATTAAATCTAAAGGAAGGATATGAATGTATTTATGATTTAACGGAAAAGAAATATGTACAAAAGGAGAATGGAGAAAACGGGCAAACTACAGTTAGAGAGAAACAACTCAAGATTATAACAGTAGAGGTAATTCCCGGAATAAGTATAAAAGTAAGGGTAAATATTTCTGAAAATTACTCAGAAACCAATTACAAGTTTTGGAAACAAAGAGTTGATTATATATTCAATGATTTCAGAAACATTCAACATCTGGCAAACGTAAATCCAGAATCCTTTTTAAGTTCTTCGAATTTGATTTTTCAAATTGATCTTATTGATCGAAAAATTGAATTACAAAACAAAGCCGAGCTTCTTGAAAGCTATTTTGAAATATTAAGCAAAAGGAATTCAGATGATATAGAAAAGAAAATCGATATATTTAATAAAATCTATTTAAGCAGAATTGAAAATCTAATAGAATACTTATTATGGTTCCATGATTC
>JBBQPP010000701.1:0-2380 GCA_038217255.1 Bacteroidales bacterium
TTTCACGAAAATGATTTTGAGATTTTTATCGACCCCGATCATGACACGCACAATTATTTTGAATTTGAACTGAACGCCCAAAACACTTTGTTTGATTTGTTTATGCCGAAACCTTACAGGAATGGCGGAAAATGTGACATTGATTGGAATGCAGCCGGTTTTAAAAGTGCAGTTTTTGTTGATGGTACCATAAACGACCCATCAGATACGGATAAAAAATGGACGGTTGAAATGGCAATCCCATTTTCTGCTTTGGACATTGAAGGCAGTATTATGGTTCCGGAAAATGGGGATTATTGGAAAATTGGTTTTTCGAGGGTACAATGGCAAACTGAAATCATTGACGGGAAATATCAGAAAGTAAAGGACTCAAAAACAAATCGGTTTTTACCCGAAGACAATTGGGTTTGGAGCGAGCAGGGCGTTGTAAATATGCACTTCCCTGAACGTTGGGGAATTGCGGGTTTCTCTACAAATTTAGTTGGGGGAGAGCAAATTGATTTTGTTTATCCCGAAGAAGAAACATTTGGAAAATATCTTTGGCTGATATATTACAAACAACACAATTTTAAACGGGAAAATGGAAACTTCGCTGATTCACTCAGGAAACTTGGAATGAATGAAAAAATGACAACAGATTCCGGGGAAATTGTTTCGCTTATAATGGAAACAACCAATGTCGGATTCGTTGCGGTTTTGGAGAATAACAATGGTTTGAAACTAACCATCAATCAGGATGGTTTGTTTCAGAAAACATAATAAGTTTAGTCAATTATTTCTGTTGATTTTCAGCTTTTTTATAACTGTTCAAATAGTAAATGCACAATTTATGGTCTGGAATTTCAAGGATTTGATGTTACATTGGATAAAAGAACGGAGCTGAATATAACACCTGATGACTTTCTTAAATTTTATAACGAATTTGAAATTTCTTTCGATTTTAAGGCAATTCGAAAAATTCCAAATTCGAATGCCGGTTTGTTTGGATATATCTTTCGAATAATAAATAGCAACAATGAAAAAATTGATCTGCTAAGCACGCCGGATCCTCATATAGAATTAAACCTTATTTTGGGTAAATCAAATAAGAAAATTACTGTTGAATCCGTTTTCTACCCCAGGTATCTGTCTGGTTTAGCTGAATTAAATGATACCATTTATATATTGGGCGGCTACGGAAGTTTGTCAGGTGATTAATTAATTAATCCACATAGTTATTTCGATTTAATTGGTTATTCATTCGAAACCGCGACCCTGTTTAAAAAGTTCCAGATTCCTAAACTTTTTGACGATATGGTTGTCGCAAATAAGATGTGGATAAATGATTAAACCAGGGTATATTATGCACTTATTTTTAACAAGGAAAAATTCGAAAACCATTTGCAGCTAATAAAAGGGAATATTGATTCTCCTGATATCGAGTTGGTGGGTGACAAAATTCCTTTTAAATTTATTAATAGGTCTTCCTTTACAGAACTTTACTATATGCCTGCGACAGATAAACTTTATGCATATTATTCTTACACTACTGATACAACTACCCAAATAACAATATATTCTATTGGGCATCTCTAAAAACCCATGTTGATATAAACTATTGAATGTGAATAATTTAACATAGGATATTTTCCTGTTTTTGTTGAATTGGATATTTCGGTCTAAGCTGACTCCCCGATTTCGGAGTTAAAGTGGCTGTTTTTAGTTGCTTCTATTAGCTGACATTTCGGCTGATGTTGACCCCTTTTTATAGGTTTTAGTTTTTTAGGAGGTCTGCGCTGCGAAACATTTCGGACTAAACTGACCCCTCTCACAGTTTTGGTTTTATTCGTGGTTTTTTTAAACCACAATAGAAAAATTACAGATGGCTGGAAAACCAAAACGTATGGGACAGATAAAACAGTTGTTCCGTTTACATGAGCAGGGGCATGGAAAAAAACCATAGCCCGCCAATTGAACATGAGCAAGAACACGGTGAAAGCTTACCTTCAGAAAATTGAAACAGGTGAGCTTACCATCGATTCATTATTATCGCTCGACGAACCGGTACTGGAAAGCAAGCTCTTTGCCGGAAACCCTTCGTATAAGCAAGACAGGTACGAAGGCATAAAAGACGGACTTGCATATTTTTCCAAAGAGCTGGCAAAGGTTGGGGTAACTCGCAAATTGCTTTGGGAAGAATATCACGAAAAATCTCCCGACGGTTACCGTTACACGCAGTTTTGCAACACCATGCGGGCGAAAAACTGTTTATTGATTTTGCGGGAAAGAAATTATCGTATATCGACAGGGAAACGGGCGAGGTTATCGAATGCCAGGTTTTTGTGGCCTGTTTGCCCCACTCCGACTATAGTTTTGCGATGGCAGTGCGGAGCCAGGGCAT
>JBBQPP010000702.1:0-2379 GCA_038217255.1 Bacteroidales bacterium
ACACTTTTGGCATCGAAGCCCGGGCAAAATATTTTTTTGAATTTACCGATGTTGAAGATTTGTCTGTCTTTTTAAATTCAAACGAAAGCATTAAAGAAGAGAAAATATTAATCATTGGCGAGGGAAGCAATGTTTTGTTTAGGAACGATTTCGATGGCTTGATAATTCATCCAAATCTGCCCGGAATTCAGGTTGTAAAGGAAGACAGGCAAAACATTTGGTTGGAAGTAGGCGCGGGCGAAGTTTGGGACGAATTTGTACAATATGCAGTTGATTATCAGTTGGGTGGCATTGAAAACTTATCTCTGATTCCCGGTTCGGTTGGTGCAGCACCGGTGCAAAATATTGGAGCCTACGGTCAGGAAGTTGGCAATATGGTTGAAAAAGTAAAAGGTTTTGATTTAACGAATAGTGTCCCCATTGAGTTTTCCGCTGAACAGTGCGAATTTGACTACCGCAGCAGCATTTTTAAGTACAAATTAAAAAACAGTTTTATCATAACTTCGGTGGTTTTCAGGCTCGAAAAGTTTCCTGAGTTTGTTTTGAATTACGGTCAGGTTGAAGAAAAAGCAAAAGAAAAAGGGGAAGTAAATTTGCCTTCGATTAGGGAAGCTGTTATTGAAATCAGGCAATCGAAACTACCCGATGTAAAAGTTTTGGGAAATGCGGGCAGCTTTTTTAAAAACCCCGAAGTTGAAGTGAAAATTGCTGATAGGTTGAAAATGCAATACGAAAATATCCCGGTTTATCCCACAAAACCTGGACAGGCGAAACTTGCAGCGGGTTGGCTAATAGAAAATGCAGGTTGGAAAGGGGTTCGGGAAGGTGATGTTGGCGTTCACGAAAAACAAGCGCTGGTTTTGGTTAATTATGGAAAATCAACAGGGCAACAGATTTGGGATTTTTCAGAAAAAATAAAAAAATCCGTTTTTGAAAAATTTGGAGTGGAGTTGGAAAGGGAAGTAAATTGTGTTTGAAAGTGCTGCTCGTTCAATCTACTTTCAAAAATTTCCGATAAAATTTTCTTTCGTTTATGTTGATTTCAAGGATATAAAATCCTTCGTTCAATTCTTTGATATTGATTTGATTGCCGCCCAGATTTCTCTGAACGAGTAGAGTTTTTCCATGTAGATTGTAAATCTTTATATCAAATGGGTTTTCTATCCCTTCAAAATAAAGTGCCGTTGTGGCGGGATTTGGGTAGATTTTAATTTCATTCAAAAAACTGTTTTCATCTAAAGAATTGATACCCACCAAAACCTGTTTTGAGATTGTATCGCAAGCAAGGTTTCTGTTAAAAGCAGTTATTTGAACTTTGTAATTGCCAGGTTCTGCATAGGTGTGTAAAACTTCATTTCCGCTCCCAATCGTTCCATCCCCGAAATCCCAGTTTGCATTATAAATTTCCGAAGATGTATTGGTAAGATTTGCAGTGAGGTTTTGTAATTCAAATTCAAAACTGGCATCCGGTTGAAAACGATCAAACAAGAATTTACTAATTTTCCATTGAATGGTATCCCAATATTCGTTGGGACCCTCAGGGTAAAACTCACCGGTGTCAACCCCATAAAATTCGTGTTTTTTGCCTTTAACAAAATAGGTTTCGTGTGGTATGTTGCGGTTGTTGAGCGCGGTATCAATACAAAAACTGCCGTAGGTTGGGGGCATTGTAAAACTTGCCAACGTATTTTCGGGAATAATACCAGACAAAGGAATCCCTTTTTTGAAAGGCACAATTTCATCATCGGTTCCGTGTACCATAAAAACCGAAGTTTCTTCATTTTCAATTAATTCAGTATTTTGAATAGCTCCCCATAGCGAAACAATTGCATTAGGTGTTGCTCCGTAGCCATGTACGCCAACTGTATCTAAATTTCCCAATGTTGGCGGCAGAAATGCGTAATCTGATACTTCATTGTTTTTATCGAGATATAAATTCTGCAGAGTTAAAATTCCGCCGGCACTGCTGCCAACCAGGTAAATTTTTGTTGTATCGATGCCAAAATTTTCTGCATTGTATTTCAAAAAACGGATAGCTGCTCGACTGTCCTGCACTGCACGATAAACGGTCCGGTAAGCATTTTTGTCGTCCAGTTTCAATGCAATTGGAATTCCAAAAATACTTGTAACTGTTGCTCCCATTCCCAAGCGATAATCTATTGTAGCGGTAACGTAACCAAGGCGGGCAAATGAATCGCAAAATGCAACCATGTCGTCATTGTGGCGTGATCCGATTAAAAAAGCGCCGCCATGTGCAAAAATAATTGCAGGGCGTTTTTGCAATGTGTCGCCTTTAGGCATAAAAATGTCCAAGTACAGCGGTTTGCTGATGGTTTTGTTTTCGCCATCGTGGATATTTTTATCGGATAGAAAACCTAT
>JBBQPP010000703.1:0-2378 GCA_038217255.1 Bacteroidales bacterium
CACTAAAACAACATGAAACACCCAATTGGTTTTTGGATGCCAAGTTTGGTATTTATTGCCATTGGGGACCATATTCTGTTCCGGCCTATAAAACCGAATGGTACTCGCATTATATGTATGTTGAAGGACATCCAATCCGAAAATATCACGAAGAAACCTACGGAACACTTGATAAATTTGGCTACAAGGATTTCATCCCCATGTTTACCGCCGAAAAATTCAATGCCGATGAGTGGGCTGAATTGTTTAAAAAAGCCGGGGCGCAATTTGCCGGTCCGGTTACCGAACATGCTGATGGTTTTGCCATGTGGGACAGCAAATTAACAAAATGGAACGCAGCACAAATGGGTCCAAAACGTGATGTGGTTGGAGAGCTTGCCGAAGCAATCCGCAAACACGATATGAAGTTTATTGCCACTTTCCACCACCAATGGAAATACGCCTGGTATTCAACCTGGGACGAAAATACTGATGCTTCGAACCCTGAATACGAAGATTTATATGGTCCAAAAGTTCCGGCAGATGCTTTTGAAATGGCAGTAAAAACATATAAATATTTACCCGACCAGAAATTTAACGACGAATGGTTGGCAAAAATTGAGGAAGTGGTTGAAAAATATAAACCCGACTTGCTTTATTTTGATAATAAGATGACGATTCTCCAGGAGAAAATCCGTCAGGAAATGGTTGCTCACTATTATAACCATGCGGCGTCAAATAATCAGGAAGTTGTTTTGACTTACAAAGGAAATGACCTTGCAGTTGGCGCAGCCGTTTTGGATTTGGAACGCGCCCGCATGAGCGAAAAGAAAGATTTTCCGTGGCTGACAGATGACTCAATTGATTGGGGATCGTGGTGCAACGTGTCGGAACCCGATTACAAATCGACAAACCGTTTAATCGATTTTTTGGTTGACGTTGTAAGCAAAAACGGAGGCGTTTTATTAAATGTTACACCAACGGCTCAAGGCGAAATTCCTGAACCTGTAAAACAACGTTTACTCGAAATGGGAGAATGGTTGCAAATGAACGGCGAAGCAATTTACGGACCTCGTCCATGGAAAGTGTATGGCGAAGGTCCGGCTGAAGTAGTTGAAGGCCATTTAAGTGAACGCCAAAATGCCGACAATACCGAAAAAGATATTCGTTTTACAACTAAAAACGGCAATTTGTATGCATTGGTTTTAGACCTTCCTACAAAAGACATCGAAATAAAATCGTTGGGAAGAAATGCCGGATTATGCGATAAGGAAATCAAAAACATTGAATTGCTTGGAAGCAGCGAAAAAATTGAGTGGACCTCTTCAGATGAAAATTTGCAAATTTCATTGCCCAAAAATTTTCCTTGCAATCACACAGTTGTGTTTAAGTTTACAATGGCTCCTTAAATCCGCCAGAGGGGGACTTTGAGAAATTCATTTCTCGTTAATGAATTAAGATTTTGGAATTAGTTACTTTGTCGATTTATAAAAATTTCGGAATGGGGTTAAAACCCCTGTTGTCAGTGCATTTCCTTTAACCATTCACTGAAGTGAACGGCAATAAAACCAGTTCTTCTGTAGTTTTATTGCCGTTAGCTTTAGCTGACGGATGAATTAAATTGCTGTTTAAATGGGCTTTAGCCACATTTTTAATAATATCTTTAAATGCCTAATTCAATAAAATATTTTTAAGACTTTAATCAGAAAAATATCTTGGGGGAGATTAAGAGGGGCTTTAATTATGACACCAAAAGAAAGATTTTACGCCACAATAAACAACCAACCCGTTGACAGGCCTGCAACCTGGCTGGGTTTGCCAACTACAAATGCAATTCCCGGCTTACTAAAACATTTCGGGGTAAATTCAGTTTTCGAGTTAAAAACAAAACTGCAAGACGATGTGTGGCCTGTAATTGTTCCATACAACAACGCACCGCACAACGACATTGGCTGCGCCCTGAGTTTTGCAAAAACAGGAATAGGCGGAACGCAGGATGAGCGAACTTTAACCGCTCCGGGCTATTTCGAAGACATGACCGACCCTGCGGAAGTTGCAAAATATCCATGGCCAAATCCAAAAGATTTTCTTGATTTGGAAGAATCAGCACGACGTGCAAAAGAAATTCCTGAAGAATATTTGAGGATGGGAATTATGTGGTCGGCACATTTTCAGGATTCATGTTCGGCATTTGGGATGGAAAACGCACTTATTACAATGATGATGTACCCCGAAATGTACCAGGCAGTTATCGACAGGATTACAGATTTTTATTTGGAAACAAACGAGTTGTTTTACGAAGCAACAAAAGGATATTTGGATGCAGTTTTGATTGGCAACGATTTTGGCAGTCAAGCCGCTTTAATGGTTGACCCGTATTTGTTGCAGGAATATGTATT
>JBBQPP010000704.1:0-2376 GCA_038217255.1 Bacteroidales bacterium
ATGAAATAAAAAGCTGGGATTTTGGCCGGCAGCGTCGTGTTTCGTTCGAATATATTTTGTTTGAAGGATTGAACGATTCTCCGGCCCACGTTAAAGAACTGGCACGAATTCTTGATGGATTGAAATGCCGCATCAACCTTATCCGTTTCCATCCTGTTCCTGGAACACCTCTGAAAAGTCCCGATGAAAAAACAATTATAAACTTTAAGGAAAAACTCAACCAAAAAGGGATTTTAACCACAATCCGTGCCTCGCGCGGGCAGGATATTTATGCGGCTTGCGGGTTGTTATCGACAAAGGGAATTGAAGCCCCACCCAACCAAAGGGAGGAGTAAGAACCGTACTTAAATTATGACTTAATTTTCTGATTTGAAATTTGTCTTTTGTTCTTTGGATTTTCTATATCAGCATCATTTTATCAATATATATATCCTGAAAATTCGGGTCACCTTCTAAATTAACATGCGTTGTTTTTTCAAGTATTTTCTGAGTGAAACTTTCATTTTCAAACAGAAACATTTTTGCGCCAATTAGTGCAGTGTTGCCAAGTTTTACAATTTTTTCAGCTTCGCATTCAATTAAACCGGTGCGGATTACATTTTCGATATTTAAGAAATTGCCAAAACCACCGGCAATAAAAACCTTGTCAACATCGGAATAAATAATTTCCAATTGGTTCAACAAGATTTGGATTCCCGCGGCAATTGCGGCTTTTGCCAGTTGAAATTCACGGATATCTTGCTGGGTAATCGAAACTTTACCAGTCAACGGAACAGAATCTTCGCCGCTGTTTATTTCTCCAAACATCCCTATTTGTTCCCGGTTGAGCAGAATTGCCATCACATCAATCAGCCCGCTGCCACAAATTCCTTTGGCTTGTACATTTCCGATAACATGTATTTTCAATTCATCGTTTTCGAAATTGACTGATGAAATTGCACCGGTGATTGCCCGCATCCCCTGGCTGATTTTTGCCCCTTCAAATGCCGGACCTGCTGCAGTTGATGCACATATTATTTTATCGCGGTTGCCAACCACTATTTCTCCGTTAGTTCCCAAATCGATTAAAACCGAATATTTTTCACCTTCCGCCATTTTGGTTGCTGCAATTCCGGCCAGAATATCACTGCCCACAAAACTGCCAATTGAAGGATAAAACCCGATTTTGACTGAGTCGTGAAGTTCCCACTTTAAAACTTTTGGTGTAAATTCCTGAACACCCAAATTGGGCGTATGAAACGGGTAAAAAGAGAGCGAATTTACCGGCAACCCCGAAAATATATGATGCATTACTGTGTTTCCAACAATCGCTACCTTCGTTACTTCCACCGGATGTTTTAGAAGGATAGATTGAATCATTTCGTCAATTTTAGAACGAACCATGTTTTGCAATTCTTCAAAATTACCATCCAAACAGCTTTGAATGCGTGAAATAAGGTCGCTACCAAAACGTGCCTGCGGGTTTACATCGGAAACTGAATCCAAAACATGCCCGTTTTCGAGGTTGACTAATTGAACGACAATAGTTGTAGTTCCCAAATCGATTGCAATTCCAAACCCTGTTTGTGGACGAAAATCAAAAGTTGAATTATCGGCAAGGATTATATTTTCGAATTGCGATATTTCAAGTGTAATATCAGTTTCAACATTGCAATAACATGCCAGCCGCCAGTTTTCTGCCAATTTCAGCTTGTCTAATTTTTGTTGCTGAACAGCATCGATTGCAAGTTCACCTTTCAGCAATTTAACCTTGCAACTTCCACAAGTACCTTTTCCCCCACACGGAAATTCAACACCAAACTCGTGCAAAATGTCTTTTAAAGGAGTTCCGGGATTAACTTCAATTGATTTTCCGAGCGGAAGAAGAGAAATGCTGATTTTATCTTTCATTACAAATAAAATAAATCAAGTTTTAGACAAGTTTTATTGCCAAATTTAGCTAAAATCAAAGACCGAACGGAATCTCACAATGTGAGTTTTCATTTTCCTTCAATTTCGATATAAAAAATAAACCTTCCCTAAACTTTTTAAAGGGATGCATCGATGATTTTCGCTATAAATCCCTGCTCCATCTGTTTGGAAAAGGGGGAAATAATAACTTCCATGAAAGAAGCTGGATAAATTTAGAATTATACGATTGAATTGGTTTCGGTATCAGGAAAAACCAACCAGGGTTTGAAAGTTTTTGCCTCCTCAAAATCCATCAAGGCGTATGAAATAATAATTACTACGTCACCAACAGCAACTTTTCGGGCAGCCGGTCCATTCAAACAAATTGTCCCAGATCCTCTTTCGCCTTTAATAACATAAGTTTCAAGGCGTTCGCCGTTATTGATATTCACCACCTGCACTTTTTCGTTTTCAATCAGGTTGGCG
>JBBQPP010000705.1:0-2374 GCA_038217255.1 Bacteroidales bacterium
ATACTAATCAAGCGTTTAAATCACCAGTTTAAACCCATAGTCGCTTGTATTTAACTGATTTTTTAACACTTGGAGAGGGAATTGCTGCAATGTGGGTTAAATGCAAAAAGGCCTCCGCTGTAAAACGAAGACCTCTCAACCTGAATGATGCCGGGTTTTAACGATAAACAGAAAACCAGTATTCATTGTCTGCAACGGCAAGCAGAATATCGTAATTCCCTTTTCCCAGAGCCGAAATATCTATTTTTTTAAGTATTGTAAAATCAGAACCAAGTGAAGATTCATTTAGCAATTGTCCTTGTTTATAAACCAACAGATAAACATTTCTTTCTGCAAAATTCAGGTAGCTCAGATTTATTCCATCGTCAACTTTTAAAATAACAGGTGGAATTTCAGGTTTTTCCTTCACCACGCTAATTTTACCATCATTAATGTTAATTGTTTTTTTAAGCGAAGTTTTTCCGTATTTCAGCCTTACCTCATAGTCTCCGTTATCAACTTGTGAAAAGTCGAAAATACTTTGATAACTGGCAGTCCCTTTTTTTAATCTTTTGAAATACATTATTTCGCCCGATTGATAGCTAATACTAATTTGGTTAGCTGCCTGTTCGTCCTGGGTAACCGCAATTAGAAGTTTTGTTTCTTCTATTGGAATTACTTTCATTTTGGGTGTTTCTGTGGCAAATACATTTGCTGCAAAAAAAAATGCCACGAATGCGAAAATTACGTTTTTTGTTTTCATGTTTTCTTTTTTTTAATGTTTAATATTCAACTGCTTTCAATGTATTGACGCTTCCTTTTACAAAAGTTACACCTATTTCGACCAACAATATATTTATGCAGACAAACGTCACATTTTGAACGATTTTTATTATTGCACCCACCGTTACCGCGCGATTGTATAGCGTGGTTTAATCTACATTGCAGCTAATCGGACCGTATTGTTTCAATATTATCAAAACACGGAATTTTGAAATCCGTTTTGTGTACTACAAATTTTTTCTTTTTGTATGGTTGTGGTTTGTATTTTAGTATGTCATCGATTCGTTTTACTTTCTCGTTAGGTTCAGTACAACGCCTTATATGTATAATTTCATCATGGTTATTCTGTGCTGTTGTCGTAACTGCTTTTTGGGTGTTCATTGTGCGCACATTTATATCAAGCCCTTATTTTACCGATCATTTTATTGATGTAACTATTTTATTCTCAACCTCATTTTCTTTCTTTTGTTCCCCGGCGTTTTTCGCCTTTGCCCTTCCTTGCGGGTACTGGTTTGGGCGCCACTTCTAATTCAATGTCATAATACCTGCCAATGGACGGGAACTTTTGCTTTAGCCGCCCGATACGTTCGTGTACTTTGCCGGCCTGTTTGATGCCCCTTTTTTTGTCAGACTGTCGGCTATTTTTTGCATCCCCTCTTCAAACCGTTGTTGAAACTGTTCGTTCATCGACCTTTCTTTCAACTCTTTTGAGTGGCTTTCTATTTTTATCCATATCGTATCCGGTGAGTTCACAAATTGCCGAATTCTGTTTTATCCAACTGCCCTTTTTTAGTTCAGAGGCAGGGTAAACAGCCCGGCTGATAATATGGGTGAGTGCTAACTGTACTTGTTGTTCATCCCAACCTTGAAATGATAATTCAATTATCGAATCAACAAAATTTGCCCTTTTTGGTTGTGTTCGTCTCCCAGAATATCGTAAAAATGGGAAATCCACACATAATTACCCACAGGCGAATTATTGCCCCCTGTATCAGTACCGTTCCATGGGTTTTGGGGAGAGTTGGTTTCAAAGACAATTTGTCCCCAGCGATTGTAAATTTTCAACTCAAAACGCGATTCATCGACACCAATCAAAACCGGCATAAAAGTTTGGTTTTCGGGTATGTCGCTGTTTGGCCGGAAAGCATTGGGTGATAAAACAGAAAAAGGTATAACTTTTATTGTTAATTCAGAAGTATCGCGACAACCAAATTCAGATACAACAAACAATTGATTGCTAAAATATCCCGGTTTATTATAAGTATGTATGGGTTCAAATTCTGTGGAATTCTCCCCATCGCCAAAATCCCAAAAATAATCAACTGCATTTTCCGAAAAGTTAAAATAGGATATTGTCGGGTTTTCGTCGAGTGCCTCGGGAAAATCAACTTCAAATTTTGAAAGCGGTTTTGGATAAACTTTTATCATACTATCCACTGTAAATCCATTTGTACATTTTGTAAGCGGATTAATAATGGTGAGATTCACTTTAAAAAATCCGGTATCATTGTATAACTTTTGAACTTCCTGTCCATTTAAATTTTCATCATCATGGAATGTCCAATAAAAATCAACTTTATCGTCGGTAAGCAAATAACTCGAAAAATTAACA
>JBBQPP010000706.1:0-2356 GCA_038217255.1 Bacteroidales bacterium
TTATATTTTTAAGAAATTTTTATTGGTTTTTCCACCTTTGCTTTCAGAAGTGCAATTTCAATCACATCCATGATTGTATTTACAAAATGAAATTTCACACCTTTTAGATAGTCTACTTTTATCTCCTCCAGGTTTTTCCTGTTTTCTTCTGAAAGAACAATCTCAGTAATTCCTGCACGTTTTGCAGCCAGTATTTTTTCTTTGATCCCCCCAACCGGTAAAACCTTTCCACGAAGTGTAATTTCTCCCGTCATTGCAAGGCTCTTTTTTACTTTTCGTTGTGTAAATGCTGAAGCCAGCGATGTTACCATTGTTACTCCCGCTGAAGGACCGTCTTTTGGTATTGCTCCTTCCGGCACGTGTACATGCACATTCCAATTGTAAAAAATTTCAGGGTCAAGCCCCAATTCTTCCGAATGTGATTTTAAATATTCGTGTGCCAGCATTGCTGATTCTTTCATCACATCACCTAAGTTTCCGGTCATAGTTAATCCGCCCTTCCCTTTGCTGAGGCTGGTTTCAACATATAAAATTTCGCCGCCAACCGCAGTCCAGGCCAAACCAGTAACAACACCTGCAAATTCGTTGCCCTGGTATTTTTCTTTCGAAAATTCAATTACTCCAAGATATTCGCGTATGTCTGATTTTGTTAGTTTTTTATTGTAGGTTTCTTCAAAAGCAATTTTTTTGGCAATTCTCCGAATAACTTTTGCAAGCTTTTTATCCAATTCACGAACTCCCGATTCGCGCGTGTAACCATCGATTATCAGTTCAATTACTTCTTTCGAAAAGGTAACTTGGGATTTTCTCAATCCGTGATTTTCCAACTGTTTTGGGATGAGGTGGCGTTTTGCGATTTCAATTTTTTCCTCCACCAGATAACCGCTTACTTCAATCAGTTCCAACCGGTCACGTAATGGCGGTGCAATGGTATTCAAAGTGTTGGCGGTGGCAATAAACATCACTTTCGAAAGATCATAATCGGCTTCAACGTAATTGTCATGAAATTCGGAATTTTGTTCGGGATCAAGCACTTCTAGCAATGCAGAAGCCGGATCTCCGTGAAAATGTTTCGATACTTTATCAATTTCATCGAGTATAAAAACCGGGTTCGATGATTTGGCTTTTTTTATGTTTTGGATGATTCTTCCGGGCATGGCACCAATATATGTTTTACGGTGGCCCCGGATTTCTGATTCGTCGTTCAATCCGCCCAAACTTACCCGCACATAACTTCTGTCGAGTGCGCGTGCAACCGATTTGCCAAGCGAAGTTTTACCAACACCTGGAGGGCCGTATAAACATAAAATTGGCGATTTCATATCGTTTTTCAATTTCAAAACTGCCAAATGTTCCAATATTCTTTCCTTTACTTTTTCAAGTCCGTAATGATCTTCATCCAAAACTTTACTTGCATTCTTCAGGTCGAAGTTGTCCTTTGTATATTCATTCCAGGGTAGGTCGAGTAAGGTCTGGCAAAAGGTAAACTGAACCGAATATTCACCGGCTGCCGGGTTTAAACGGCTTAGTTTCTCTACTTCTTTTTTAAATAATTTACCAATCTCTTCGTTCCATTTTTTAGTTTTGGCTTTATTTTTTAAAATATTTATTTCTTGCTCAGCGGGGTTTCCTCCCAGTTCATCCTGAATGGTTTTCATTTGCTGGTTGAGCATAAACTCACGCTGTTGCTTGTCAATATCGGTTTTTACTTTTTTCTGGATATCGTGCTTAAGTTCAAGCATCTGAACTTCCCTAACCAAAAAACTGATGGCCAGGATTCCTCGCTCTTTCAAGCTTTCGATCTCGAGAAGCTTTTGTTTGTCTTCAACTTTAATATCGGTATTGGAGCAAATAAAATTGATAAGGAAGGAGGAGTTTTCAATGTTCTTTACAGCGAAAGTTGCTTCCGGCGGGATGTTTGCAGTAAATTGTGCAATTTTTATTGAAAGGTCTTTTAGCGAACCAACAATGGCATTAAACTCGTTGTCGTTTTCAGGGAGGATATCATTTAACGATTCAACCTTTGCTTTAAAATATGGAGCTTCAGAAACAATACTTAAAATTTTGTACCTGCGTTTTCCTTGAATTATCACCGATGTAGAGCCATCGGGCATTTCAAGTATTTTCAGGATTTCGGCAACTGTACCTATTTCAAAAATATCGGTCGTTTTTGGATGATCAACGGTATAGTCCTTTTGGGCAACAGTTCCGAGCAATTTGCTTACGCGGTTTACATCCCGAATAAGTTCAAGTGAAGTCTCACGCCCTACCGTAATTGGCAAAACAACACCCGGAAAAAGTACTGTATTGCGAAGTGGAAGAATTGGCAAAACATCGGGAACTTCTGTATTTTTAA
>JBBQPP010000707.1:0-2355 GCA_038217255.1 Bacteroidales bacterium
ATTACAAGTTCAAGGTTTTTCTTAAAGCCCGGATCTTCGTTCAAAATCTGTAAACGCCCGGTCAATGAAGTGTAAAAAGGCATCCTCGAATCATATTTGTAAAAACCGATGAGCATTCCAACCAATGCACGTTGCGTCAATTCAGGTTTTTGCAGGTTGTAAATGTCAAACAGAATGGCAAACTTCTTTTTGTCGAAAATCCGCTGAAGACTTAAAACTATGGCCGAGACTATAAAAGATTTGTAAGCATCTTGAATCAAATCACTGGCAAAAAACCGCTGCAAGAAATCAACCTCTTCATCTGAAAACTTATCTGTTAACCAAAAATGATTAAACAAGGCAATCATATTTTGCTGATGATTTTTCGCTTCCTCCAATTTGCTTTCGGTTTTTATATCAGCATCATTTGCCAGCGAAACGAGTTCTTCGTGCAAATAATATTCTTCCAAAAGTTGCAGATATGTGCTAAAATCGGGTTTAATCAAGTTTTGGCTCGACCGTTTCCGTTCATATTCAATTGAAGATGAAATTTTTAACCGTGCAGCATTATACACAACATCGGCCATTTCATATACAGAAACAATCAATTTTCTATAAATCTTTTGGCGTTCAGGATCCTGGATTCCTTCTACTGTATATTTCAGCATGTAACTGTACGTCTGTTCGAGATTGCGCCATTCATCACGATAAATCAACAGGTTGGTTTCGGTGATCCATTTTTCAAGTAAATCGAATGCCGGTTTTAATTTCCGATTTGCCAGGTTTTGGCAAATTTCGTTGTATTTTATTTTGAGTTCCTTGTCTATCATCGTCTTTCTTATAAATCAAAAATATGGTAAAACATGATTTAATCAAAAAACTATCCAAGGTTCATTTCGGTTGTTTTGGCTGAATTTAAGCCCGATTACTGCCAAATTTGACATGAAATCGGAGAAATTAAAAATTCTTTTCTGAAATTTATTTTCTGAAATTCGTGAGATTAATTAAGAACAAAGATTTTACTCTGACTTCTTAAAACAATTTTCTAATTGCAGAAAGACCGGCAATTTGGACAAATCGGCTTAAAATTTCGATTCATAATGTTTTGTCTGCAAGCATAAATCATCAGTTGCAGATGATTTAAATTTCCAAGTTTCTGTCGTATATTATTCATGTGTGTGCGAACAGTTGATTTGCTGATATTTAAATTATCCGCAATTTCATCATTGCCTTTTGACTCTATCCAGGTGCATAAAATTTCCTTTTCCCTAATTGTTAATGGCGAATCATTTTTAACCGTTCTCGCACACTTAAAGTATTCATCTAAAGCAATAGGGCAAAGATATTTCCCTGATTTGAAAATCTCATTAATAGCTAAAATTACTTTTTGGGATGAACATGTTCTAACCACATACCCACTAATATTAGGCATTAAAGCCTTAATTACTTCATGCGAAACTAATTCAGAAATAATCAAAATCCCTAATTGGGGAAAAGCAGCATGAAACTTATCTAAAAATTCCAAATATTTTGCCTTCCACATGGCATATTCAAAAATAATTATTTCGGGATTTAGTTGAGGGAGCAGATGAATTACATCCTCATCATTTTTTATTAATCTTATAACACTGATATTATTTTGATTTGACAAAACAGCTTGTAATCCGTCAGCAACCAACTGTTCGTCATAAGCAATTACTATTTTGATTGTATCATTGAGCACCATGGCAGTCAATTTATTATACAATTTACAAAAAAAATCAATCCGTTTATATAAAATCATCATTTTGTTTATTTGAGCCTTCGTTTTGTTTGGGTTACGTGGTCATTTAGCCAAAAACAATGGCTATTCCGTGTATTGTGTAATTTGCCTTGATTGCTTAACTTTTTACTTTCTTTTATCACAGATCTGTGGAGTGTTAAAGATGGTATTCTTAAAATTAATAACTCTAAAAAGTAATTTTATGGAATAAACCTTACAAAAAATTCAAATTCGTAAAATGTTCTGAGCATAATGTGTGAAAATACAAACACATGTAAAAGGGTGATAATTTTAATCCTTTGTATTTTCAAAACCCTTTAAATGATTTAACAAATTTTCACATTCAAATTCAAATTTATTCACAAAAGAAAATGGATCAAATGATTTTTTGGGAAATCGTGTTTACAACAACTTTTGAAAACTGAACGTAAAGTGAAACTGTAATTCTGCAAACACTTAAAAATGAATTACGTAAAGTATGGCAAAAAGAATAATTGAAGTGATGAAAACTACGCAAGTCAATTTTCCAAACAAACTAATTACAAAATAGGTATTGGCCTGATATTTAATCCGTTTCGATACTTCATATTCTTTTCCCATTTTGTTGAAAACTA
>JBBQPP010000708.1:0-2353 GCA_038217255.1 Bacteroidales bacterium
AAATATATTCTAACCTAAAATGTTATTAATAGACCAAAAATTTAAAAGAATTACCAATATACTCAGCTTATTGAAAATAAGCTCTCTAAAAATAACCAAAATTGTTGACTTTCTGAGTTACTTTCAAAAACATACTTCCTAGCAGTACAAAAAAGGTTGTTATGTTGAAAATCCATTCAGTATTTATTTTTCTGATCTTATTTTCTTACAACACCTTTTCTCAAAATAGTGTTGAACAGCTTCCAAAAGTGTGGATGACATACTACAACGGAAAGGACTTGAATGAGGATTTCCGTGACATGAAAGACCACGGGGTAGATGCTGTGGAAGTTGGGATTTGGGGGATTGAAGGAAATTCAAATGCGAAAGAAATATTAAACGTTGCTCGAAAAACAGGGATGAAACTGATTATCGGAATACCGGAAGTATCTGAGCAAGCTTATAAAATTCCTCAGGATAAAGTTGAGAGGGCTGTGATGATGGGTGGAGCATATAACGGCAAAGCAATCGATAGGTTTCGTTTTGAATTTACTTCAAGGAAACATTCAATAACGATAGAATCACCGGTTTACGACAGCACAAATTGTTATGGTTCGATTGGCCGTTATTTTATGGGACTTACTCCTGTAAAGGCAGAAGTTGTGGTGAAATTAGCCGAATATGATGGAGAACAACATTTAAAAATTATTGAGGCAAAAATCTCTTCCCAAAAGAAAATTGGAAAGATGCCAATGGCGGAATTTTTCCAACTGAGATAATTGCAGCCCGTTATGGTGACGAATGTTTCCATATTAGTGGACATTTAAATTCAGATGTTTGCTCTTATCCGATGTGGGATTATTCTGAAAGTGCAATTAAGAAATTTCGCGAAACCTCCAATGAAGAATATCCCCGTGGAGTTGGTTGGACAGACATGTTTGGTCATCAGGCCAATGCACGTTGGATGTATAATTTTCATGAGGCAGTAGCAAACTCAGTAAAACTTGTTAAAGAATGTTTAAGGAATGAAAGTGTTGATTCGTTGCCGGTTTTCAGATATATTACACGAATGAATGTTTTTAATGTGATGAACGATTTCGATGGTTCCGGGCTTGAGTTGTTGTCTAAAGAACTGGACATTTTGCATATAGATCCTTATCCCGTTAGTGATAAAGGTTATGATGAGAAAGTTATTCCCCGCGATATGACATACCTCGAAGGTTTTGCCCGTAGGTACAATAAACCTATCGTCTCATGGATGCAGGCACATGTTTATGGAAATTTAAAACACCCTACACCCGAAAATATTTCAAGAATGATGGAACAGCAAAAACAGTTTAACATAAACTCTGTTATGTGGTTGGGCTACGGCTATAATAACTCAGGGAATACATTTCCACAAAATGAAGAGGCTTGGGAAACAGTAAGTATTGAACACTCCAAATTCAAAAATCAATTACTACAAAAGAAAAATGCTGATTTTGCTTTAATACGCCCTTATACGGCCAGAACTGTTTATGCAGAAAAACAAAACACAGCCGATAGGTTTTTAACCGATTACATATTGGAAAGTGCTTTGTTTGATTACCATCTGTGTTATGATCCTTTTGAACCTTTATCGTGTGAAACTTTGGAAACAAATGAACTCAAAAAATATCCTTTAGTTATTGCTGAAATTGGGATTTTAAATGAAAAAACACTAAAGCCGTTTGTTTTGAGTGAAGTGACAACTATCCTGACTATTGCCGGAGCAGAATTTGATAAGGGATCTTTCGAAATGCTCAGTATTAAAAGGATTTTAGACAATCATCAAGATAGGAAACTTATAAATGAATATTCTAAAATAGAATTGAAAAATAACACTGAAATTATTTACCAAATAAATGGTAACCCCATAGCCTGGAGAAATGGCAATATAATTTTTATTAGCCGTCTTCCGGAAAATAACCTAAATGGGTTAGCAGTTCTACTTTTGGGGAAAATTTTTGAAAAGTAATTTAAACCTCTTTTTTAAATTGCAACTTTTTTGTGGCATTACCCATCGCGAAAACTCATATTGCTAATTACCAGTCATAAGTAACTGGAAAACTATTTCTTTGAATGAAAAGCTATTTTTTAGGTTCGTTATCCTTAACCCACATTGCAGCAATTACCTCTCCAAGTGTTAAAAATCAGTTAAATTCAATCGATTATGGGTTTAACCCGGTGATTTAAAAGCTTGATTGGCATTCTCATTTTTGTAAATTACTGTATATCAACTACAATTGATTTTGTTGGTTTTCATTTTTTCATTTGTAGTACACAGGGGGGTATTGATTATTAGCTGATTATGGGTTTACTTTATGGCCTATGTATTTCAAAGTATCAGGCCGAC
>JBBQPP010000709.1:0-2351 GCA_038217255.1 Bacteroidales bacterium
CGTTAACTTTAAACTGGATGAACGTATTCAGGAAGAGTTTTTGGCTGATGTGCGCAAAACGCTGGCAGGAATTCCGGGCATAGCGTTTACCGTTGGTCAGCCATTGGGACACCGGATTGACCACATGCTTTCCGGAACACGTGCAAACATTGCCATCAAACTATTCGGAAACGATTTAAACCGGATGTTTGCCATTGGAAACGAGGTAAAAAGTTCGATAGTTGATATTCAGGGACTGGTGGACGTAAACGTGGATCAACAGGTTGAAATTCCACAGATTCAGATTCGTGCCAACCGCGATATGCTGGCCAGTTACGGAATTACAATCGAGCAGTTTAATGCTTTTGTCGATATGGCTTTTGGTGGCGAAAAACTGGCCGACATTTATGAAGGTCAACGCAGTTTTGATTTGATTTTGAGGTTAAATAAAGATTATACCGAATCGATTGAAGGAATCCGTTCGGCACTGATTGATACCTGGGACGGGAAAAAAGTGCCTTTGGAACAGGTTGCTGAAATTGTTTCAGTTTCGGGTCCAAGTTCCATTTCCAGGGAAAATGTGCAACGCAAAATTGTAATTTCTGCAAACGTTGCCGGGCGCGATTTACATGGTGTGGTTCAGGATATTCAGAAAAATATAAAGGAACAAATTAAATTACCGGAAGGTTACCGCATTGAATATGGCGGACAGTTTGAAAGTGAAGAAAAAGCATCGCGAACATTGATGCTGACTTCCATTATTTCCCTTTTACTCATTTTTCTATTGTTGTTCCAGGAATTTAAAGATTTCAAACTGGCGGGAATTGTTTTGCTGAATTTACCACTTGCTTTAATTGGTGGTATTTTTGCCATCTATTTTACTTCAGGTGTACTGAGTATTCCTGCAATTATTGGTTTTATCACCCTGTTTGGAATAGCCACCAGAAACGGAATATTGCTAATTTCAAACTATCAAAAATTGCGCAGCCAGGGTGTTTCACTTCATGAAACATTAATAAAAGGTTCATCCGACAGGTTAAATGCCATTTTAATGACAGCGTTAACAGCAGCTCTGGCATTGATTCCGTTGGCAATGAACGGACACTTATCGGGTAACGAAATTCAAAGTCCGATGGCAAAAGTAATTTTGGGTGGACTGCTCACCTCTACCTTGTTGAATATTTATATCGTACCCATTGTTTACAGCAATTTACACGATTTTGGAATTATTAAAACAAAAAAACAATGAGAAAGATCGTAACAATAATAATCGGTATTTTACTTATTAAATCTCAACTTTTTGCACAATATGACATCGACAAAATTCTGGCCGGGATTGAAACGAACAACACCACACTTTCAGCGTTGAGAAAAAGTGCCGATGCCAGTAAAATTGGAAATAAAACCGGGATTTATCTTCAGAATCCGGAATTTGAATTTAACTATTTGTGGGGAAATTCTTCTGCAATTGGCAACCGGACTGATGTCCGAGTTGTGCAAACTTTTGATTTTCCTTCGGCTTACAAATATAAAAACCAGATTTCAGACAATAAAAACCAACAAGCCGATTTGGAATATCAAAAGCAAAAAAAAGAATTGCTTTTACAAGTTAGATTAATTTGCAATGAGTTGATTTTTCAGAATGCTATTAGAACAGAACTGGTAAAACGATTACAAAATGCAGAAAGCATTTCGAAATCATACCGACTAAAATTTGAGCAGGGGGAAGCGAATATTCTGGAGCGCAACAAAGCTGAATTAAACGTTTTGAATGCACAAAAAGAACTGGAATCAACTGATATTGAGCGAAATTATTTGCTTTCAGAATTGACACGATACAACGGCGATATTCCAATTGAATTTACGGACGAAAACTTTCAGCCGGCAAATTTACCAGTCGATTTTGAACAGTGGTACCTGGAAGCTGAGCAGAAAAACCCGATTCTAAGCTGGTTAAAACAAGAAATTGACATCAGCCAAAATCAGGAAAAATTAAACCGGGCTATGAGTCTTCCGAAATTACAAACAGGCTACATGAGCGAAAAAACAGTTTTTGATCATTTTCAGGGTGTTACGCTGGGTTTATCAATTCCACTTTGGGAAAACAAAAACACGGTTAAATTTGCCGAAGCTCAAACCCTAGCACTGCAAAGTGTAATTTCTGATAATAAACTTCAGTTTTATAACCGGTTAAAATCGTTACACAGTAAAGCAACCGGTTTGGCAGGAAACATATTCGATTACCGTCAAAAACTCGAAAAACTGAACAGCACAGAATTACTCAAAAAAGCATTGGATGGCGGCGAAATAAACCTGATTGAATACATGCTGGAAATTTCAATTTACTACGAGAGCGTAGTTAAAATGCTTGA
>JBBQPP010000710.1:0-2339 GCA_038217255.1 Bacteroidales bacterium
GAAGATAAGAAATTACCTTCACAAAACATAAGCTATTTTTCTGTTTTTTTCAATTAAATTTCAACAAAAACAGAAAATATGATAACACGCTTACAATCAAGGTATTGTGGGTTTATTTATAATGTTCATGCATAATGCAGGCTAGGCACTTTATTCTTTTTTGGAAGTATTGTTTTACTTCAAAAGGATAATCCAGAGACAAAGGATTATTTTTTACCGATTTTTAGTATTGTATTTTATTTCTTTGCATTTTCTATGGTTTATGCTTATTGGAAAAATTCACCAAAAATCTCAATTGATGAGCATACAATAGCTTTTGGAAATGAAAGATTTTATTTAAAGGAGATTAAAAAAGTAATATTGACAGGGAAAATGCCTTTCAAATTAATAATTAAATTCCCAATGGAAGGAACAGCTCTGATTTTCAATGATGGAACAGAGAAATTCTTTTTTGACGATTTGTTTTCAAACAGTTGGGAAATTAAGTCGTTTCTTGAACAGACTTTAATTAAAAAGGAAGAATATATTCCTAGTCAAGTTGCTAAAGTTGATACCAACTCAATTAGATTTGAGATGCTTGAAATTTTTAAAGGGAATCAAATTACAAGTTTAAGAGGAATTTCACTTTGGGGTCTAATCGGATTTTTTGCGCTATTAATAATTTCAAAAATGAAATCGCTACCAATCGGAGTTTTGATTTTTTTTGCAATATTCGGAACTTTTTGGGTTTTGTTTAATTCATGGCTTATGCACTTCTTTTGCATTACAAATGACTATTTTATCGTAAAGAACCACAACCTAATATGGTTGACAAAAATCTATAGACTGAAAGACATTAAAGAGGTTGTATATGAAACGCAAAGTAAACAACCAAATAGTTTGCGGATTATTACAAATGACTTTAGAAATAAACTGTATCCAGCAGGTACATTGAGAGATAAAACATGGCTTGAGATGAAAAGCAGATTAGAAATGAAAGGAGTGAAAGTAAGAAATGAATGTATTCCAGATGGATAAAATAAATGAGGCATAACCCGGGTTATAAAAAATTGCCAGCACAGTTGGTTATTCAACGGTTATAGTCAGCTTCAATTTTTGTTTAACTTGATTGGAAATCAC
This sequence comes from Bacteroidales bacterium, assembly GCA_038217255.1. Taxonomy (GTDB): domain Bacteria; phylum Bacteroidota; class Bacteroidia; order Bacteroidales; family Prolixibacteraceae; genus Draconibacterium. The sequence goes on from JBBQPP010000710.1 coordinate 1,120, forward strand.
CCGCAATCGGCAACTTTTCATACCGCCAACCATTCAAAGAATACTAGAAAATAACGAATAACTAATGTAAAAGTGTTTAAAAACTAAAATTCTCATGAAAAACGAAATACTATATCAAAACCTGAAACCCGGAACCCGAAACTCCATTTTCAACATCGCCATCCTTGGATGCGGAAAAGTTGCTCATCTTCATGCAAAAGCGATTAAGAATTTACCAAACGCAAGATTGGCAGGTGTTTGGAGCCGTTCAAAAACTACAGCTGCAACTTTTGCTGATCAATATAAAGTTCCTTTTTATACAGAAATAGGTAAACTTATCCAGAATGAAAAAATCGATCTAGTAATTATCTGCACACCCCATCCTTTTCATTTACAACCTGTTTTGGAGGCTGCAAACGCTGGTGCAAATATTCTTGTTGAAAAACCACTTGCCTCAACTTTGAAAGATTCAGACAAAATTATTGAAGCTTGTAAAAATGCAGGAGTAAAACTTGGCGTAATCAGTCAACGACGCTGGTATGAACCTGTGAAACGAGTAAAAGAAGCAATAGAAGCAGGGAAAATTGGCAAACCTGTTTTTGGTACTATTAACATGCTCGGCTGGCGCGACAAAAAATATTACGATTCAGATGAATGGCGAGGTACATGGAATATGGAAGGCGGCGGAGTACTTGTAAATCAGGCTCCACACCAACTCGACCTTTTTCTTTGGTTTATGGGCGAAATTGATGAAGTTTACGGTTTGTGGAAAAACCTGAATCATCCATATATTGAAGTAGAAGACACGGCAGTTGCCATTGTTAAATTCAAAAGTGGCGCAATCGGGAATATCATTGTAAGCAACTCGCAAAAGCCGGGAATTTACGGGAAGGTGCATGTTCATGGTGAAAACGGCGCTTCGGTGGGTGTGCAAACCGATGGTGGGGCAATGTTTATTGCAGGAATGTCGGGGATACTCGAACCACCAATAAATGATATTTGGTCGGTTCCGGGCGAAGAAAAAATGCTTGAAAAATGGAAAGCTGAAGATTCAGCACATTTTAACGATATCGACCCAATGGTTTTTTATATGGAAAGACAAATCGAAGACTTTTTAAATGCCATTCAAAATAATATGCAACCTTTGGTAACTGGCGATGATGGTCGAAAAACAGTTGAATTGTTTACAGCGATTTATCGCTCGACGCGGGATAACAAACCAATAAAATTTCCGCTTCAAT
>JBBQPP010000711.1:0-2334 GCA_038217255.1 Bacteroidales bacterium
ACATCAGTTTTATCTTTTGGGTTGTGGTAATATACCGGGAAAACTGAATTTCGCGTCCACAATCCAAAAGTTTTTATTCCGGCTTTTTCGAAGTTTGATTCATCGGAACGTGGTCGTCCATAATTTTTGCTCCACGCTGAAGCATCCATTTGGCGATGAATAAAGTTGTTGTTGGCACTTTCAAAATGTTTATATAAATCAGGATAGCTTTTCCCGTTTGCGAGGTAAAAACCTGTGCCATTACCCACCATATCGAGGTTTATCATCAGCTTTGTTTTTCCGAAGTGGAAAAGCGGATTTTTTACATAATATTCACTACCATATAAACCACATTCTTCGCCGCCAATCAATATAAAAAGCACCGTTCGTTTTGGTTTAACTTCAGATTGTGCCAGCGCTTTGGCAGCTCCCAGAATATCGGAAACCCCCGAAGCATTGTCGAGTGCGCTTGGGAAAACAACTTTCCCCATACTTCCCTGTCCGTCAAGATGCCCACCAACAATAATTATTTCGTTTTTTAAAACCGGGTCAGAACCTTCAATCAAACCAACAACATTACAAGCCATGGCATCGGGGAAATACTTTGTTTCTGCTGAAATGCTTATTTTTTGATTTTGTGGTAAAGCAAACGAAGGGATTTTCATTTCCTGTAAGTCCTTTTTGATTGCTTCATAATCTTTCCCTGCATCTGTCATAATCCGGCCCGCAACATCGCTGCTAATGTGTGCATAAATAAATCCGTCGAGATGAACAGTATTCGGATTAGCAATGGTGTTTGTATAAACCATTCCGGCAGCTCCATGTTTTACAGCGTTTCTGAATTTATAGCGGTGGTATGCGTAAGGAGTCCATTTTGCCAGCGTTGTGTCGTTTTTGTCATATGGAATTCCCGACTCCAAAATGATAATTTTTCCTTTTACATCTACGTTTTTGTAATCATCGTAACCCAACTCAGGAGCAGTAATACCATAACCCACGTAAACCAGATTCCCGGTAACTTTTCCCAAGGCAGAATTTGAACCAGGTAAATAATCATCAGGGAATTTCAATGTGGTTTTGTTGCTTCCATTTGAATAAACCACTTCACCCAACGATAAAACTTCAGAATATTCATTGGGGAATTCCTGAAAATAACTCCCGCTGTTGGCAGGTTGAATGCCCCATTCAGCAAATTTATCGGCACACCACTTTGCTGATTCCAAATATTCGGGCGAACCGGAAAGTCGGCCTTTGTATTTGTCAGAACTCAATTCTTCGGCAAATCCTATAATTTCATTGCTGGAAATGGAATGAAAGGTTTTTAGTATTTCCTCGGTATTGTTGGGTTGTGTGCGTCCAGTAGAAGTAAATATGAGGGAAAAGGCTAAGCATAAAACAATTATCGATCTCACTATTGCATTTTTTAAGATTATGGGATAAAAATAGACAAAATGAAAGTGATAAAGAATATTAAACTATTGGGAATAAAAAAACCACTCTCTAATCAGAAAGTGGTTTTTACCTTATATCACTAATTACAGGTGATTTATATTATTCCCAAAGCACTGACCAAATATTTAAGTGCAACAAGAACCGCTACAAAAACGACCACTCCGATTAGTAATTTCATAAAATCATTTGTTGACTTTTTATCGTTTGGCTGTATGGTTTGATTTGTATTTTCCATTTTATTATCATTTTAAATTATTCATAATCAACTAAAATTTAAATGTTTGGAGAGTAAAATGTAGTTTTTGAATTTTGTTGGCTATAAACGAAAGCAGGCCGTTTTCATGAAAATGTGCATGAAAACCGAAAAATACCTGCTGAAAAATGAATATTTAAGTGAAAAAAGATTTGAATAAATTTTTGACTTTGGGTGGTTTAGCCTAATAATTAATGCTTTTGATTTTTCCTTTTTTGAAAACAGCGTTAGCGTTTCAGAAATAGTATTGAAAAGGATTTGTGATGAAGGTATTTCCCCAAAAATATTGCGTTGCAATTCCGTGGTTTCAAAATCTGAATTGTTTTCACAAGTATTTTGTAAAGAAGATATTTTATCTTCTAATTTATTCCCACACTTGGCATCTTGGGCAAAAATCATCAAAAAAAGTACGATAATAAACTTGAGTTTTTTCATTGCTGAAACTAAAATTTCCTTTTACCTAATTTGCAGCAAATGTAATGCGTATTTGAATCATAAATTCAGTGATGTCAATTTTTTTTGAAGCTTAACAAACAGTGATAATTTGCTGGAAAACAGCCTAAAACCCTAACAGTGTAGAAGCACCTTCTTTACCGGTAAAAAGAATTTGTGACTGCAAAACATCTGAAAATACTTGTCAACAGAAATTA
>JBBQPP010000712.1:0-2331 GCA_038217255.1 Bacteroidales bacterium
ATGATTTTACAAGCTTTTTTGCATTTTTTTCAAGCCCTAAAACCGAAATCAATTCATCGCTTTTCGATTTTATTTTTTCTTTTGACATTCCATAAATTCCACCAAAGAATTTTACGTTTTCCAGAACTGTCAAATCTTCATAAAGCGAGAATTTCTGGCTCATGTAGCCAATATTCCGTTTTATTTTTTCGGTTTGTTTATATACATTGAATCCTGCAATTGAAGCATTTCCTGAAGTGGGGATCGACAAACCACACAACATGCGCATGGCAGTGGTTTTTCCTGCACCGTTCGCTCCCAAAAACCCGAAAATCTCCCCTTCAAAAACCTCGAAAGTGATTTCGTTTACCGCTGTGAAATGGCCAAAACGCTTTGTAAGTTTATCGGTTGATATAACAACTTTCCTCTCCATATCTAATGCATTAAATTAATGAAACAGTCTTCAACAGTCGGTGTGGTAATTTCAAATTCAATTTGCTTATGATTTTTTGAATCCAGGTAACTTAAAAGCTTTTTATGCTCTTCGCCGCTATCATTCTGAAAACTAATATGGTGGTATTCGCCAAACGAATTGCAACTTTCAATCCCTTCAAAATCTTTGATATCGTGCAACAACCTGCTCATATTTTCAGATTTTATGGAATACAGTTTGCCGGGATATTGGGCAATAATTTTTTCAGGCGTGTTTATCGTCATTATTTTCCCGTTTTGAATAAGTGCAATCCGCTCACAAAGCAAGGCTTCATCCATATATGGAGTTGACACAAGGATTGTAATTCCCTGTGCTTTCAACCTTTTCAGCATTTCCCAAAACTCTTTTCGTGAAACTGTGTCAACTCCAGTTGTTGGTTCATCGAGAAAAAGTACAGTTGGCCGGTGGATTAAAGCACAACACAAGGCCAGTTTTTGTTTCATCCCGCCCGAAAGTTTTCCTGCGCGACGTGTTTTAAATGGTTCAATTTGAACATAAATATCGCGAATCAGTTCGTAGTTTTCTTTGATTGTTGTGTTAAATACAGTGGCAAAAAAAGTCAGGTTTTCTTCGACCGTGAGATCCTGGTAAAGCGAGAATTTTCCCGGCATGTAGCCAACCCGTTTTCTAATGGATTTGTAATCTTTTACAATATCAAAACCGTTTACACTGGCAGCTCCACTGTCCGGCAACAGTAAAGTGGTGAGCATCCTGAAAATACTTGTTTTCCCTGCGCCATCGGGACCAATCAAACCAAACAATTCGCCTTTTTCCACAGAAAACGAAACATCGTTTACCGCAGTAATTTCGCCTTTGTTATAGGTTTTTACAATATTATTCAGAATTACATCGGACATTCTTAAATTGATTATTTATTAGTGATTATTGGGAAACCTGATTAATTGCCTTTTTTTAATTTTATTATACTGAGACATTGAGTGCAATGTCTCTACGTTTTTGCAATCCTCCCTCCTTTGGAGGGATAAGAGGGAGGCTTCAAAAAACAACCTCCCCATACATCCCAATTTTATAAACTCCATCGTTTGGCATTTTAATTTTTATTGCGTAAACCATGTTTGCCCTTTCTTCTTTGGTTTGAATGGTTTTTGGCGTAAACTCGGCTTTGTCGCTTATCCATGTAATAGTTCCATCGTCTTCCTTAAATCCGCCGCTGCCATCATCGGTATGCACTTTTACTTTTTGGTTGAGTTTTACCTGCGCCAATTGGTTCGATGAAATGTAAGCCCGAAGGATTATAGTTGTCAAATCGGCAATTTTGTACAATGCTCTACCAGCTCCGGCCATTTCGTTTTGCTCAGCATATTTTGTTAAAACTGTGCCATTAATTGGATTGATGATTTTGCATTTCTGAAGCTGGTAATTCAGTTGTTCAACCTGTACTTGAAGCGGCAAAATGTCTTGGTTGATTCCCTCGCTTGAAATAACGAGTGTCGATTTTTGTGCAGCTATTTGTTTTTTGATGATTTCAATCTGAGCATTTACATCGTCCAACTGTTTTGTTGTAGCTGCGTCCGATTTCACTAGATTCGTTATACGTTGTTGCTCAACTTCAGCAGATTTTAACTGTTCCTGCAGAGCAGAAAGCTGTACCGGAATATTTGGTTTTTTGGCCAACAAGGCCACTATTTGGGTTTCGAGTTGCTTTTTCTTCAAATAAAGCTGGGTGCTGTCAATGTAACCAATTTGCTGTCCGGCGGACAAAACCTGTCCTTCTTCTAAATTAAACGCTTCCAAAACGCCGTTTGCTTCTGCTGAAATAATAACTTCCACAGCTTCAAATGAACCCGAAGCATCAAAAGTTTTTTCTTTTTTGCAGCCATTTGCAATAAGAATCAATC
>JBBQPP010000713.1:0-2320 GCA_038217255.1 Bacteroidales bacterium
TCCCTTTCATGCTTTTTCTGTAATTTTGAGCCGATTAACATATTCAAGAAAAAATCCAATGGAAGAACAAAGTACACGGCAAAACAAAATATCGCGGCTAATTCAGCGCGAAATAGCCGATATTTTATTGCGGCTAAATAAAACCAAATTCACAGGGAAATTAATCAGTGTAACTGTTGTTAGGGTTACCAAGGATCTCGGGATTGCAAGGGTTTATTTAAGCATTTTCCCTTCGGAATTCGGTACCGAAATTTTAAATGAAATCGAATTGATGAACAAACAGTTACGAGGAGATTTGGGCAGAAAACTCGGTAAATCTCTGCGTGTAATTCCCAGATTGGAATTCTATATCGATGACAGCCTTGATTACATTGACAACATCAATAAACTCATTAAATCGTAACAGGAATTCAATTTTGAATTGAAATAACCGTTTAATTCCAAAAGCGACTCAATTGAACTTACCTTTTTTTATATCACGTCGTTATTTAGTTTCGAAAAAGAAACAAAATATAATTAACATTATATCAGCCATTTCAGTTGGCGGAATAATTGTTGGTACAATGGCGCTTGTAATTGTGCTTTCGGTATTCAACGGGTTCCAAAGTTTAATCGATACCTTTTTTAGCAGCTTCGACCCTGACCTGAAAATAAGCCCTGTTGAAGGGAAAATGTTCGATCCCAAAGATTTCGAGTTTGAAAAGATTAAAAATCTGCCCGGTGTTGTTCATTATGCCGAAATAATTGAAGAAGTTGCTCTGCTAAAATACGGAACGCAGATTTATCCGGCAGTTGTAAAAGGCGTTCCTGAAAACTATACAAAATATACAGGGATAGACAGTTTGATCATCGACGGTAAATTTGTACTTGAAAACCAAGGCATTAACTACACAGTTGTTGGACAGGGAGTTGCATATAATTTGGGAATTCGCCCTGAATTTACCGATCCCTTATTGATTTACGTGCCTAAAAAAGGGAAACAGGTTTCCATAAATCCTGCCCGAGCTATTAATCATAATTATGTTTTTCCTTCCGGAGTTTTTGCTGTGTTGGAAGAAATTGACGCTAAATATATTATCGTTTCACACAAATTTGCAGCCGAATTATTCGAAAGCGAACAACAGGTTTCTACAGTTGAAATTGGCTTGTCTAACGAAGTCAATCCAAAAAAAATACAAAGGGAAATCGAAAGAATCCTGGGCAGTGGGTTCCACGTGAAAAACAAATACCAGCAACACGACTTGATTTATAAAACTATGCAATCGGAAAAATGGGCTGCCTATTTAATTCTTGTTTTCATACTTGTAATTGCTTCTTTTAACATTTTAAGCAGCCTGTCGATGCTTATTATCGACAAAAAAGAAGATATTATGATTCTTCGCAGCATGGGAGCAAACTCAAAAACAATTGGTCAGATTTTTCTATACGAAGGCTGGTTGATTTCAATTGTTGGAGCGATTACAGGCACTTTATTAGGTTTGGTTTTGTGCTGGTTACAAATTACTTTCGAGATAATTTCATTCCCAAACAACGGCACATTCCTTATTACCGGGTATCCCGTACAAATTGTATTTACCGATATCATGCTAATTTTAGTGATTGTTTTGCTTATCGGTTTTTTTGCTTCGTGGTATCCCATAAAATTTATTTCTCAAAAATATTTGACAGATCAAAACATATAATCTGTTATAAATCTATTTATTAACGGATTATTTTTCTTGTTTCATAAAAATGAATTCCTGATTTTAGTTATAATTTGAACTTGTATTTTGTTTTAACTTGCACCTTTAAAATATAATCGAAGTGAAAGCAATAGTAAAAAGTAAACCCGAAAAAGGGATTTGGATGGAAGAAGTCCCGGTTCCGGCAATTGGTCCCAACGATGTTTTAATCAAAGTAAAAAAATCTGCCATTTGTGGCACCGATTTGCACATTTACAAATGGGATGAGTGGGCGCAACAAACAATCAAAACTCCGGTAACAATTGGCCACGAATATATGGGCGAAGTGGTTGAAGTTGGTTCAGAAGTTGACCGCGTAAAAATTGGGGAACGTGTTACGGTTGAAGGCCATATTTCATGCGGTTTTTGCCGTAATTGCCGTCGCGGTCGCCAGCACATTTGCGACCATACTATTGGAATTGGTGTGAACTGTAACGGCGGTTTTGCGGAATATATTTCAGTTCCTGCAAAAAACGTGTTGCATATCGACAACCGCATTCCCGACGAAATGATGGCCATTATGGACCCACTGGGCAACGCAACGCATACTGCGCTTTCATTTCCATTGCTTGGCGAAGACGTACTGATAACCGGTATTG
>JBBQPP010000714.1:0-2317 GCA_038217255.1 Bacteroidales bacterium
ATGATGTTTCCCCAATTATTGAAATTGCGAAACAAGAGGGAATCAGAATCCAACCTTGAATTTTGAAATTAATTCCATTCAAAAATGGAATTAATTTCAAAAAATCAAAACCTAAAATCAACCCCAAACATAAAATTTGTACCGGCTTGTGGAAAATACCCGTCCAGTTTATATCGCTGTCCTTCATAAATGTATGAATACACCCACGCGTTCGATTCGTACTGTTCGTTGAAAAAATTATTAATCGTAAAATTCGAATAGATAATCAGGATTGTATTCCATTTCAAATTTTTGAAGCAATAAAAGATATTCTTCTCTAAACGATTTTTGTTTGTGGTGTTGCTCCTGGTTCACGATATACTGAATCACGTCATTCCTTTGAGAGCGGGAATAAGAAAACCCACCAAAACCCTTTTGCCACTGAAATTTGCCTGGTACAAAATTTTGTTCATTTATCCATTTTGATGAATTTGCTTTAACAACCTCCATTATATCCGACAATGATTTTGTAGGTTGAAGTTCGAAAAACAAATGAACATGATCTTTGTATCCATTAACCGTTAAAGGGAATTGACCTATATTCCGGAGAATTCCAGCAAGGTATTCAAATACACGTGGGCGAAAGTTTGTCAACAGAAAGTTTTCGCGCCCTTTTACTGAAAAAACCGCATGAATGTTGATTTGGGTATAAGTATTTGCCATAATTTTTTTGAACCCAAGTTAAAAATATTTGATGAAATTTGAGTTCAGGTAAGTCAATTTTAGTGTCGCACCTCTGGTGCTTTAAGATCATCCAACTATATTTTGCTACCATACTTGCTCGCCTCTGGCGCTTTTCTAAGCAGCATCGCTGCAAAAGTATGGTAGATAAATTTCGTTTTAGGTTTTAAAAGCAGCATCGCTGCGAAAGATATATTGAACGACCAAATTGATTACTAATTTATTACACCGAATAATGAAAAATTATCTCCACAAAAAATGCTTGTCAAAACCTAAAATCAACCCCAAACATAAAATTTGTGCCGGCTTGTGGAAAATACCCGTCCATTTTATATCGCTGTCCTTCATAAATGTATGAATACACCCACGCGTTCGATTCGTACTGTTCGTTGAACAAATTATTAACTATCAACCGGAGCGTGATTTCTTCAAATAACTTTGTATTAAAGGTGTAATTGGCATTCAGGTTGTTTACAAAATAGTCATCCAGAATACGGTCGTTATTCGAAGTATTATCGATAAATTGTTTACCGACAAACGATGAAATGAAGCTCAACTCCAGGTTGTTCATGGGCGAAAAAACAAAACGGCTATTACCAATGAAATTGGGCGAAAAAGCAAGGTCGGTCGTACCCAAATTGTTGGCTTCCTGTCCCCAGGTATCCCAGTTATCAACATATTCAGTAAAATTTTTTACTTTGTTGATGCTAAATGTTGTATTCCCATTCCATTGAATTTTTGGTGTGATTTTCACTCCAGCTTGTAACTCAACTCCTGTGCGGAAGCTTTTATCCACATTTACCATAATTGGCGCCCCCACGTCATTTATCTCGCCTGTCAAAACCAGCTGATTTTTGTAATTCATATAGTAATAGTTGGCTGAAAACGAGAATGCCGACGATTTGTAATTATAACCCAACTCCCAGTCGCGCAAAGTTTCGTGGGTTGGCTGTTTCCCTGTTGGATCAGCATCTACATAATTATCACGGTTGGGTTCGCGGTTCGCCACTGCCAGCGAAAGGTAAATTTCCTGGTTTTGCTGAAGTTGGTAAAACGCCCCAAATTTTGGATTGAAAAAGTTGAATTTGTGTTCTTGCGTGATATCCCGTAAATCATCATCAATCCCTTCAATTTTATAATTGATATTCCTGTATTGGAGATCGGCAAACAGGTTCAATTGTTCCGTCAAGCGATAATTGTACTTCGCAAATACGTTAAAATCTTTTTTCAAACCGTTGCTGCTGTACCAATCGTGGTCTGGTTTTGCATTTCCCAGAAACTGAGCCCAGATTACTTTTCCGAAATGGTCGCCATCATAAATGCTGTAACCGCCGCCAAAAATAAAATCGGTTTTTCCCTTCTTGTAGTTTAAAGAATATATCATCCCGTAAAAATCATTGTCAAGCCATTTCCGGTTTACTAAATCCGAAGTTTCAATTGTTTCGTCGCCAACCGAAATTACGGGAATCTGGTAATCAGTCAGTTTTTCATCCTCTTTGTAATTTTCATAATAACCCGCCCCACGCGTGTAATGCAGTGATGCATTCACATTCAAATTCTGGCTAAAACCATGCGAAAAATGAAGTTGAAAATGATC
>JBBQPP010000715.1:0-2315 GCA_038217255.1 Bacteroidales bacterium
GTGGCCGATATGTATTGGCCCGTTTGCATAAGGTAAAGCGGTTGTGATGAGTGTACGTTTGAAATTGTTCATGGTGAAATGTTTCTCTTTTTTTGAATACGGATTTTGGCTTGCAAAGATAAATGAAAAAATAGAAAACGGGTTGAAAATGATTGTTGCCGCAACATATTGCTTTGATTTAGATTATAAAATGAAATAAATTGCCACAGATTCACAGATTAAATGATGTGAAATCAATAATTGTATCTTTAATTATTTTGCAAAATAAAAGTGCGACCCAATTTGAGATTGTTATTTTTCCACAACCTGTCCATAAAAGAAGAACTCTTTTGTTGAACCTTTCAAAATGTTTCCACTGTAACCCGAAGAACCCATAAACCCTGAAGAACCTGGGTTGCCAGGAAATCCGCAACTGCCATTTGGATTGCCATTTCCTCCTTGTCCCCCACTTCCCTCTGAACCACCTGATCCGTTAAAACCGCCGCTACCTCCAAAACTCTGTGCAACAATACTTTTTTCAAATTCTTGGGCGTCATTAGTAAAATAGAGAAAAATGTTTCCACCAAAACCACCGTGTCCACCATCTCCTCCATAAGCTCCGCAGCCACCATTTCCACCGTCCTGACCGGGTTTTTGATGCATAATTTTCACTTCGTAATTTTCTTCAACTTGCCGATAAACGGTAATTAGCTCCGTAACTTCTTGTTCTATTTCTTCTTGTTTTCCTTCATTGTTGATAACGATTTTTTTAACCTTTTTTGTTACAGTTTCAGTAAAAGGTTTGCTTACCATCCTTTTTTCGATTTTTGTTTCGTACCAAATTTCGCCATCAGCACCTTTGCCACCATTTCCCCCATCGCCGCCATTTCCTCCATTTCCTCCATCCCCACCTTCCGAAGTAACTGAAATTTTACCGCCATCAGGATTTATCAAATATTTAAATTCCTCGCCGGTTTGAAAGTTTTCAGAAAAAACATAAAGCAAATTGCAATTCAATGTCGAATCGAAATACATGTCGGCCCAAACACCTACATCCGGCCCATCATACCCTGACTCGCCCCAACCTCCCGGTGCACCGTTTCCTCCATTGCTTCCAAAAATACCGTTTGTCCCATCAAAACCATCAAAACCGTTTAAACCGGAACTGCCGTAAAATGATAAATTGTAGTCATGTTTGTAATCGAGCAACACCGAAAAAGTATGGCTGACTTCGGGGTTTCTGCGAGAAACTATTTCTAAATCAACTCGATGATTTTCGATTTTTGTAAAGTCTGCTTCAATAGTAAATTTCCCTTTCCGACTTGAAAGTCCGTTTGTGAAAATCAAAAAGTTATCGGTATCAAGGTCTGATTTTAAATTATACGCCCTCTCCAACCCATTATCGAATACGGAAATGATTTCGCCTTTAAATGAGCAGTCCGGCGCTTTGTCGAATTCAGTAGTTGGACGGAAAGCCACTTCAGTTTCGTAATTTAACGGAACAAGGATTGTTTTTGCAAATTTCGGTTTTTTGCGTGGATAAACTTTTATGCTGATAAATTTGCCTTTCGAAGGCATTAATTGTGGATTGACGGTAATTTTTCCGCCCCAATTTTCGCCGCCAACCACCTCCGTTTTATATCTCCACCACAAAACCGAACCGCCATCTATTCCCTTTGTTTTCCGGATTTTTTCTTTTGGATGATATGAAATCACGCCAATTTTGAACGACTCCCCAAGAAGCACCAATTGGTTTTTACCGACAATAATTTGTATTGAATCTGTTTTTCGGGTAAAAATACCGGCAGATAAGTTTTCAATTTGTGCAACTGAAAGTAGGAGTGTGGCAAGAAAAAAATGGAAGTAGAAGTTTTTCATGGCTTTGAATTTTAACATCAGATTGTTATATCGAAAATCAAAAACTGTTCCGCGAATATTCATTTTTGAGATTATTTTCTATAAGGTTTGTCTTTCAAATAAAATAATGCAAAATGCTTAGTAAAAAATTTTTTGGTTGGATGACAACTCGATTTATGCGTAAAATTCCCTTATCCTTTTTTAACTTTGCAGCATGGGATTCAAATCTATTTCGATAAAACTACCAACCGATTTTACACAAGAGCAACTTCAACAAAAGATTGCCAAAGAATTGCACATCAATGATTTTACTTGTCAAATTGAAAATAAAAGCCTCGATGCCCGCAAAAAGTCGAATATTTTTTGGTTGGTACAGGTTGCGGTAAATTCTCTTGAAATTAAAGGAGAAGAGCAACAGGTTTTAGACAAGCTCGAAATCCCCTTCAAAAAAAGAAAAGAACAAATAGTGGTTGTGGGCA
>JBBQPP010000716.1:0-2300 GCA_038217255.1 Bacteroidales bacterium
CCGAAAGTGAACGTGTTGTAATTATTGTATTTGAAAATGGTTGCCATCGAAACGGCGTCGTCCATAACTGAAGTATGACCGTCATTCGATAATAATCCCAATGTGCGGGGCATTAATCCGGTCAGCAACGATGAACGCGAAGGCACACAAACACCAACTGTACAATACGATTTATCAAATACAAGGGACTCTTCGGCCAATTTATCCAGATTGGGCGTAATCACATCGGGATGCCCTTCAAAACCCATCACTTTTTTATTGTGCTGATCTGAAAAAAGTATGATAACATTGGGTTTCTTTTGGTTTATATCAGAATCTTTTTTCTGTAAAAAACTTAATCCAATAGCAGAAAAAATTACCAGCAAAAAAATTAAAGAGATTCTTCTTAGCTTCATTTCAAAATTTTTTATTTGGTGTGTTTCCCATAATAAATTTCAACTCCCCTCCTTTCATAATATCTGAATGATTAATTGAATTTCTGGTGTAAATTTCGCCATTCAATTCTACTTGCTGGATATAAATATTTTCGGCACTATTATTTTCTGTTAGTATTTTGAAACGTTTTCCTTCCGGCAGATTGATAGTAGCTTTATCAAACAACGGACTTCCAAAAACATATTCTGTGGAAGCCGGAAATACAGGATAAAAACCCAATGATGAAAATACGTACCATGCCGACATCTGACCGCAATCTTCATTGCCGATCACTCCGTCAGGATTATCATGATAAAACTCTTTCATAATGAAGCGGACTTTTTCTGCAGTTTTCCATTGCTGTCCGGCCAAAGCATACAAATAAGCAATATGATGACTCGGCTCGTTTCCATGTGCGTACTGTCCGATAAGACCGGTCAAATCAATCAATAATTCTTCATTCTCAGAATTAATGGTAAAGAAACTATCGAGACGAGCTATAAATTTGTCTTTCCCACCCAATAAATCTATTAATCCATTAACATCTTGTGGAGCCAACCATAAGTACTGCCAGGCATTTCCTTCAGCATAATCTTTCGCAAGTGGACGTTCCGAAGCGAGTGGAGAAAATTCCTGATTCCAGCTTCCATTACTATTAATACCGCGGAAAAAACCAACTGACTTGTCGTAATATTGCTGATAGTTTTTAGCACGTTGGCTGAAATATTCAAAATCTTCGTTTTTGCCCATTGCCTTTGCCATTAGCGCTGCACTACCGTCGCCAATTGAAAGTTCCATTGCATGAGCCACAGGTCTGTCGCCGTAATTATCTGAAGGTATTGGCTTCATTTCTCTCAGGTAATCCATTCCCTCAATATCCAACATGGTTGTGCCCTTAATTGCTTGTAATGCGCGTTCGGCATCAAATCCACGATAGCCTTTCAGATATGCCTCAGCAATAATCTGAATACTACTAATGCCAACCATAGTTTTGGTTTCATAACCATGCAAATGCCAAATGGGTAGATAACCTTGTTCATCGTATATAGCCAACATGGAATTCACGAAATCATTCACTCTGTCAGGCTGGGTTATGGTAAAAAGAGGATTTGCTGCACGATAAGTATCCCATAATGAGAGAATACTGTAATTTGTGAAACCCGGATTTTTGTGTGTTTTGTTATCCGTACCCTGATAATCTCCATTGTAATCATTATACAGAGAAGGATGAATGTAGGAATGAAATACCGAAGTATAAAATATCCTTTTGTTGGCTTCATTTTTTGTTTCAATCGTAATTTTCGAAAGTTCATCATTCCATTTTTTTTGAGCCGCAGCTACAACTTTATCAAAGTCCCAATCCGGAATTTCACTTTCAATATTCGCGAGTGCATTTTTGGAACTAATCGGAGATATACCCACTTTTAGAGCCACTGCTTTTGTTGTGGAATCAAAATTAATTAGTGCATTAACTATATTGTTTTCTGCATTTTTATTGTCGACAAAATTTCCATCTTCAAACCATTTCAAATCTGTAATAGAAACCGAACTTTTTATTGCAAAATATACCTTGTGTTCCTTTGCCCAACCTGTTGAATAACGATATCCTTCTAAAGTATAATTGTCAATCTGGGTTAATGAAGTTTCTACTGCTTTATCTCTGATTCCTTCTTTCAAATCAATAACAATATGAGCATGTTCATTTTCCGGAAAATAGTAACGATGGAAAGCAACACGATCGGAGGCAGTCAATTCAACCTTTACACCATTATCCATTTTTACCGAGTAATAACCGGGTTTGGCAGTTTCATTTTCATGACTGAATGTGGATAAATATCCTCCATGCGGATATTCCTGGCTACCTTTGTCTAACTTTACATCACCGG
>JBBQPP010000717.1:0-2295 GCA_038217255.1 Bacteroidales bacterium
AATCCTTAATTCAATTATTCAGGATGGAATCCTTAATAAATTGCGAACATTCAAGGATTCCATTCCCCGTGACAAATATCCTGGCAACTGTGAAAATACGAATGGAATCTAATTCTTTCTTAGTGTTGCCAAAAATGAATATATTTATGGCAAATAATACTATCAACCATGAAACTAATTCATTATTTCCTGTTAACAATTTTGTTCTTTGTTTATTATCCAAAATTCTCCTTTTCCCAAACCGAAACTCGACCTAACGTAATCTTAATCATGACTGACGATCAGGGTTATGGTGACTTGGGAATTACAGGAAACCCGCATGTAAAAACTCCGGTAATTGATAAGTTTGCCCGCGAAAGTATCCGGTTTAACGATTTTTATGTTTCGCCGGTTTGCGCCCCTACCCGCTCAAGTTTGATGACCGGGCGATTTTCGTTGCGTACAGGTGTGCGCGATACTTACAATGGCGGAGCAATAATGGCAACAAGCGAAATTACAATTGCTGAAATGCTAAAAGCAGCGGGATACACAACCGGTAATTTCGGCAAATGGCACCTTGGCGACAACTATCCCTCGCGCCCAAATGATCAGGGTTTTGAGGAATCGCTAATCCACCTTTCAGGCGGAATGGGGCAAGTCGGCGATTTCACAACATGGTTTCAGGGCGACAGCAGTTATTTCAACCCAATACTTTGGCACAACGGAAAAATGGAAAAATACAATGGCTACTGCACCGATATTTTTGCAGAACAAGCCATCCGGTTTATAGAAAAGAACAAGCAAACACCATTCTTCTGCTACCTTGCGTTTAATGCGCCTCACACTCCGTTGCAAGTCCCCGATAAATATTATCAGCAATACAAAAATATTGATCCTGCTTCGGGATTTGAAAAAGATAATCGGCCATTTCAAAAAATGAGCGAAAAAAATAAAGAAGACGCCAGAAAAGTATATGCAATGGTTTCGTGTATCGATGATAACATTGGAAAGCTTTTCCAAAAACTCGATGAATTGAAAATTGCCGAAAACACGCTTGTAATTTTCATGACCGACAATGGGCCTCAACAAACCCGATATGTTGCAGGGATGCGTGGACTAAAGGGAAGCGTTTACAGGGGTGGTGTCCGGGTGCCTTTTTATTTGCGTTATCCTGCAAAATATACCGAAGACAAAGATATTGAAACAACCGCTGCACATATTGACATTTTGCCAACACTGGCAGAAATTTGCAACGCAAAATTACCAACTGATCGGATTATCGACGGGAAAAGCCTTGTTCCGCTTCTAAACGGAAAAACAGTGGATTGGGCTGACCGCTCCCTGTTTTTTTACTGGACACGTCGTTACCCCGAATTGTACAACAACATTGCCTTACAAAAAAACAATTACAAATTGGCAGGGCATACCGACTACAATTCAGCAATCGAAAATTTTGAACTATTCGATGTAAAACAAGATCCTTACGAACAAAAAAATATAGTAGCCGATAAAAAAGATATGGCAAAATCACTAAAAACCGAACTTGACAAAATTTATAATGAACTGATTACTTCTGAAAACCTTATTCACGGTCCGCGAATAATTGTTGGTGATGAACATGAAAACCCTGTTTATTTGAACCGAAACGATGCCGAAGGCGAACGCGGAATTTGGGCACAGCAAGAGATTTACGGAAAATGGCAGGTATCAATAAAAGAAGGTTTGTACAATGTTCGTTTTAAGTTTGTTGAGCCCGTTGCGGCGGATGGACAGATGGTTTTAGAAACTGGTACCGTTGTGAATCAAATGAGAAACAAACTTGACAAAACCGATATTATAGAAATGAAACACGTGAACCTAAAAGAAATGGATTGTGAACTGATTCCTTTTTATGCCATCGGCAATAAAAATATTTTCCCGTTTTGGGTTGAATTGGAGCGGGTAAATTGAAAATATACTGGATTCCTTCCTTTGAACCTACTCCGAAAAGTCATTTTGAATATAATTTTTCTGTTTTACCCCTGACCCCTAAAGGGGAACGTCCTAACAATCAATGCTTTCTTAACCCACATTGCAGCCCTTCCCTCTCCAAGTGTTAAATAATCAGTTAAATTCTATCGATTATGGGGCTAAACCTGTGATTTTAATGTTTGATAGGCATATGTTATTGTTGTAAGTTGTTGTAAATCAGTATAAATTTATTTTGTTGGTTTTCAGTTTTTCATTTGTAGTACACAGGGGGGTATTGATTATTAGCTGATTATGGGTTTACTTTATCCCACATTGCAGCTAATCGGACCGTAGTATTTGAATATC
>JBBQPP010000718.1:0-2275 GCA_038217255.1 Bacteroidales bacterium
TTTTTTTAGTTTATGAATTCTTAGCGATATTCCTTGATAAGATAAATGCAAAGCCGGGGTTATAAATAAGGGAGAAAATCTTATTTTAAAAAATTAATAATTCCAATTTCATTTTCCTCATTTAAAGTAGTAATTTTTTTGCAAGAGTTAGCGGGTAGTAGATTTGTCAATTCCGGAAAATCGTAAAATGATAAACTTCCGGGAACAACATAGTATGCTTGTTGTGGACTATAATCTTCTGTTTTAATCAGACTGATATTTGATTGCAATGGATTTATAAACACAATTTTTGAAAACGGATTTTTTAAAGTAGTATAATGCAAAACAACCGACTCCATATTTTCTTCTGAAATAATATCAGTTTTGGTTTCCGGGAAATCGTTTTGTACAAACTGAATCAGTAAATCAAGTGCTTCAGTTTGTATTCCGGGAATACTTTTCCCAACCAAATTTGCACCAAAAGTGTAGTTGAATGGAACGTTTTGTACAAATCCATCGCCACGAAAACCGGGATCAAACAATTCTCCAATGCCCGGTAAATCTGCAGAAATAACAGTATATCCGTTATTTAAAAAACTGGTAAGCAAAGCTGTATTCAATATTTCCTCTTTTCCTTTCTGAGGTAACCAAACTAAGTTTTTTGTTTGGTTTGAACCCGGTTTTGAAATCACGAATACCGGCAATGCAAAATCTTTTTTATCATTTTCGAGAAAGTATTTTTTTACTTCGAAATCCTTTTCAATAATTTTCCCTGTGAAAACTGCCGCAGTAAGTTTTCTGTCGAAATTGATTCCCGATAATTCTATGATTTTTCCTTTCAATTCATTTTGTGGGATTTCAATTTTTTTGAAATATTTCTGGTTCAAACTGAAAACTGTTTCTCCCTTTAAGGAAGTTTCAACTTGTCCGGTTGCGGTACACCTAAGTTCTTCAACTGTAAAAGGTGTAATTTCATGATCGCTGTTATCTCCCGGAAGTTGTAATTGTTTCTGAAAAAAAGCGTAAAGTGTTTCCCTGTTTTTTTTTGTCGATTCATGTTTCCCGAAATCTTCTGTAAACTGAATGTTTTCAGGTTGCCCCAATGCAGCATAAGATTTTTGTATTTCGGCAAAAGTTTCCCGCGCTCCCTGCTGACTGAAAAAATCGTGTGTTGTTGTAATTATCAACGCTGGTTTTGGCGCACGGATATGGAGAAAATCGGCATGATCAAACCCGTTTTTTATAAAATTGAAAGGATTCTGCTCGGCATCTTGCGGGCCAATGGATTGCAGCAACCTTTTAAAATTTGTAATGTAACATTCGGGAGCAGCGGCATAAATCCGTTCATCAGTTGCAGCAATAAGTGCCGATTGTGTGCCGCCTCCTGAACGTCCTGTAATTCCAATCCGTTCCAAGTCAACCTCCGGACGGGTTTCCAAATAATCAAGAGCACGAACTCCATCCCAAATAAAATAATCAGAGATTGAAGTCCCCGTTAAAAGTGTTTGAATACCGGCATAGGAATGTTCAGTGGTGGAGCCGCCAACTTTCGATTTTCCCGTTTCCGGGTCAACATATTGCAGTCGTTCTCCCAGACCAATCGGGTCGAAAGCAAAAACAACAAATCCTTTTTCAACAAGATTAATCATTACCCGCTGATAGACTTCGCTGCGGAATCCAAGCTCGGTGTGACCTGAGCAATATATTACAGCAGGCGCCGGTTTTTGCAGATTTTTCGGGATAAACATTGCTGCTGTTACATAAAAACCTGGGTGCGATTCAAAGATTATTTTCTCGACATTGAAATTTTCGCGTTCCAGTTTTCCTGTAACTTTTGCATTCAGCGGTGTTTTCTGGAATTTCTTGAGGGAAGAACCAAACTTGTTTTTAAGTTCATCCTGATAATTTTTCCAATCTTCCTTTGTTATTAATTCATTTACATTCTCTTCCCTCTGTTCCAGCAAATCAAAAGCTTCGTTGGTAATTATATTATACAAAGCCTGGTTGTTGTTTTGGTATAAAATCCAGGGTTGGTTGTTTCCTTGGCTGTGGAAAACCGATTTTGAAGGTTCTTGTGCAACCAGGTTTGTTACTGATATACAGAGAATTGAATAAAGAATTATTAGCAGTTTCATGTTTTTGCATTTTAAGTATGAAAGCTAAAGTTAGAAAATGGTTTGAATTATCGTAGCAAATGGGTGTGGAGCTTTTTAACCTCCAAAATAATCGCGGTTAAAAACCCTGCCCGAATTGTCAGGCGGGCGTGGCACCCAAAACCCCAAATCCTATCCCAAAC
>JBBQPP010000719.1:0-2265 GCA_038217255.1 Bacteroidales bacterium
ACGAAATCACTTTCGAGGTTTTTGAAGGGGAGATTTTCGGGTTTTTGGGAGCGAACGGTGCAGGAAAAACCACTGCCATGCGCATGTTGTGTGGTTTGTCGATCCCCACTTCAGGAAATGCTTCAATTGCAGGATTCGATGTATATAAACAAACCGAAAAAATAAAACGGAATATTGGCTACATGAGCCAGAAATTCTCGCTTTATGAAGATTTAACTGTTCTGGAAAACATAAAGTTCTTTGGTGGAATTTATGGAATATCCAAAGAGAAAATAAAATCGAAAAGAGATGAATTAATTTCAGTTTTAGGGCTTGAAAAAAATGCAAAAAAGCTTGTAAAATCATTGCCTTTGGGATGGAAACAAAAACTGGCTTTTTCGGTTGCGATTTTTCATGAGCCAAAAATTGTTTTTCTGGATGAACCCACCGGCGGTGTTGATCCTGTAACCCGCCGCCAGTTTTGGGATTTGATTTATGCAGCCTCCGACCGCGGAATAACTGTATTTGTGACCACACACTATATGGACGAAGCCGAATACTGCAACCGCATTTCGATGATGGTTGACGGAGATATTGCCGCCCTGAATACTCCGGCTGCCTTAAAAGAAAAATACTCAGCCAAAAATATGGATGAGGTATTTTATGGATTGGCGAGGGGGGCGAAAAGGAAGGGGGATTGATTTGTAATTCCGTAGAGACGTTGCATGCAACGTCTCTACGGAATTACAAATCCCAAAAACAAAATATATGAAACAATTTATAGCCTTTGTAAGAAAAGAGTTTTACCATGTTTTTCGCGACAGAAAAACGTTGCTGCTGCTGTTTGGGATGCCGATTGCCCAAATTGTGCTGTTTGGTTTTGCGCTTACAAATGAAATCAAAAACACAAAAATTGTAATTTGCGATTACTCAAAAGATGCTGTTACACGAGCAATTATCGACAAATTGGAGGTAAGCAAAAATTTCGAAATCGAGAAAACGCTGCTTGGTAATAACGAAATTGAAGAAGCTTTTAAAAAAGGTGCAATAAAATTGGTGGTGGTTTTTCCGCCCAATTTCAATAACGATTTGAACCACCTCAACAAAGCACAAATTCAAATTATTGCCGACGCCTCCGACCCAAACACGGCCACAACGCTAACCATGTATGCAACGAATATTATTGCCGATTATCAGCGCGAAATCATGCAAGGGCAGAATTTACCCTTTCAAATAAATACTGAAATGAGGATGATTTATAACCCCGAATTAAAAGGTACTACCAACTTTGTTCCGGGTGTTATGGCGCTTGTTTTATTCCTGATTAGCGTGTTAATGACTTCAGTTTCAATAGTCAGGGAAAAAGAAATGGGTACAATGGAAGTGCTTTTGGTTTCGCCGTTTAATGCAATTCTTGTGGTCATTTCAAAAGCAATCCCCTATTTTTTCCTGTCGTTGTTCAACCTGGTAATCATTCTTTTGCTCAGTGTTTTTCTACTCGACATGCCAATTAAAGGAAGCGTGGTATTGTTATTTGCCGAAAGTGCTTTGCTTATTATAACTGCATTATCACTTGGATTGCTGATTTCAAATTCAACGGCATCGCAGCAAACAGCCATGTTGATATCGCTGATGGGTATGTTGTTGCCAACGGTTATGTTTGCCGGGTTTATGTTCCCAATCGAAAATATGCCAAAGCCGCTACAGATAATTTCGAATATTGTTCCGGCAAAATGGTACTATATTATTGCGAAATCAATCATGATAAAAGGATTGGGATTTTCTGCAATCTGGAAGGAAACGCTTGTGCTTTTAGGCATGACAGTTTTCCTTTTGGTAGTAAGTATTAAAAAATTCAAAATCCGCTTGTCATGAGAACTTTAATCGTACTGCTTCGCAAGGAATTCAGGCAAATTTTCAGGGATAAAACAATTCTTAGGTTAATTATTGCCTTGCCGATTGTGCAGTTGCTGGTCATGCCACTTGCGGCGGATTACGAAATCAAAAATATCAACATTACTATTGTTGACCATGACAGATCAACATTTTCGAGTGATCTGACTTCCAAAATTTTATCATCGGGATATTTCAAGTTGGTCGATTATAATAATTCGTTTCCTGTAGGATATGAGCAAATGGAAAATAATGAAGCCGATTTGATTTTGGAGATTCCGCTCAATTTCGAAAGGAATTTGTCAAGAGAAAACGCGCAAAAATTGTTTGTTGCCGTAAATGCAATTAATGGCACAAAAGCCATGGTTGGCAGCGCTTATTTGGGGCGGATTA
>JBBQPP010000720.1:0-2259 GCA_038217255.1 Bacteroidales bacterium
TCTTCGCCTCTTCCTCCTCCTCTGCTTTTTTCTCGTAAGCCTCAACAATATCCCTTACCAAACGATGCCTAACAATGTCTTTCTTGTCGAATTCAATAACAGAAATCGATTTGATTTTGTTGAGGATTTTTAGTGCGTGAATTAAACCCGATTGACTTTTTCGCGGTAAATCAATTTGGGTTATATCACCGGTTACAATGAATTTTGCATTTAACCCCATTCGCGTTAAGAACATTTTTAATTGATTGACGGTTGTATTTTGTGCCTCATCAAGAATTACAAAAGCATTGCTCAATGTTCGTCCTCGCATAAAAGCCAGTGGTGCAATTTGAATCGTACCGTCTTTCAAAAACTCTTCCAGTTTTTTTGCCGGAATCATATCTTGCAAAGCATCATAAAGTGGCTGCAAATACGGGTCAATTTTTTCTTTTAAATCGCCGGGCAGGAATCCGAGATTTTCGCCGGCCTCAACCGCCGGACGGCTCAATATTATCTTTTTGATTTCCTTGTTTTTCAAAGCTCTAACTGCCAACGCAATTGCCGTGTAAGTTTTACCCGTCCCGGCTGGCCCAATGGCAAAAAGAAGGTCGTTTTTGAGGCTTTCATCCAACAAAACCCGCTGATTTGGAGTGCGTGCCCTCACAGGCTTCCCGTTGTTCCCAAACACAATTATATCCTTGTCGGCCAAGCCATTTTCTTCAAGCGATGAAATTCCTGATGAAAGGATTTCGCGGATAATATCGGTCGTGAGTATATTGAATTGCACATAATGGTCGAGGATAAATGCAAACTTCTTTTCAAAGATTTTGATTTCGGCATCTTCGCCCTGAATAGTCAATGAATTACCACGTGCTATGATCTTTATTTTCGGGAAGAACGAAGCGATTAGATCGATTTTTGTATTGTTTATGCCAAAAAACTCCAGCGGGTCAATACCTTCCAGTATAATTTGTTTGTCCAATTGTATAATTTATAATTTGTAAGGATTAAAAAATATAAAGCTTTTTTATTTGAATAAAGTTCAATTTCAGAAATAACAGAAATGGCTGTTTGAGATTCGTTTACATAATTATCAACTATTTTTTCAACCACCTGGGGAAATTGCTGTTTAAGGTAATAAATTACAATGTTGGAGTCCCACAAATATTTCATTCCCATGATCCCCGAAGCTCGTTTAACTGATTGTCAATGTCTTCGATAGATTCCTTTTGCATTGCCCCTTTGTATTTTGCAATTCTATTTATAGAATCCTTTGGTTCGACACTGTTTTTCCGAATCCGGATCAACTTTAAACCTTCCAGATTTTTTAATAAGGAAAGTGCTTTTTCGTTAATTATATCTATAGTTACAGTCTGCATTGTTGTTTATTCTTATAAAGTACTTCACTTCAAAGATACAAAATATATGTTTTAGATTTTGGTTGCTGCACTCAATGCAAAATCAAAAATTATATCTTTAAAAATTAATTTCAAGAAATTAAAATTATGCAAAAAAAATTAGCTGCCTTCAAAGAACTACTCGAAATAATGGACGAACTCCGCGAAAAATGCCCGTGGGACAAAGAACAAACACTTGAATCATTGCGGAAGTTGACCATTGAAGAAACCTACGAACTGGCAGACGCAATTTTGCAAAACGATTTGCAGATGATTAAAAAAGAGTTGGGTGATTTAATGTTGCATATAGTTTTTTATGCTAAAATCGGGTCTGAAAAAGGGGCGTTTGATATGGGAGATGTTTTGGAAGCAATCAACAAAAAACTGATTTACCGCCATCCCCATGTTTTTGGCGATACCGAAGTTAATGGCTCGGCCCGCAAAGTGGAAGAAAACTGGGAAGCGCTGAAATTGAAAGAAAAAGGTGGCAACAAACGGGTTTTGGAAGGTGTTCCAACAGCAATGCCAGCGCTGGTAAAAGCCAACCGCATTCAGGAAAAAGCAAGTGGAGTGGGTTTCGATTGGGAATACAAAGAACAGGTTTGGGATAAAGTGAAAGAAGAAATTAACGAACTGGCACACGAAATAGACAGGGTCGAAAAAGATAAAATTGAAGCTGAATTTGGCGATCTGTTTTTTGCAATGGTAAATGCGGCACGACTTTATAATGTAGATCCTGAGGCTGCTTTGGAACGTACAAATTTGAAATTTATGAAACGTTTTAACTATCTTGAAAGCCAAACTTTGATGAAAGGGAAAAACCTGCACGATATGAGTTTGGCCGAAATGGATGTGTTTTGGGAGGAGGCGAAGAAAATGGAGA
>JBBQPP010000721.1:0-2258 GCA_038217255.1 Bacteroidales bacterium
CTCAACCAGAAATACGAATTTGGCGATAAATATTCAGGCGCTCTCGGAACTTACACCGCCAAGCATGTTCCATTGGCCATTTATTCTAAAAAAGCCAATAAAACTTTTTTTGTTTTTGGCGGAACAAAATCAGAGGAAGATAGATATCTGCTCTGTATGATTGGCGAATTTGATCATCTTACCGGCTTGGTTTCGAAACCAACTGTGGTTTGCGACAAACAGGGTGTAAATGATCCACACGATAATCCATCAATAATGATTGATGATGACGATTACATTGGGGTTTTTGTTAGCGGGCGCGGACAAACCCGTCCCGGATTCAAATTCAAAAGTAAAAAACCATTGAATACGGATGAATTTGAGCAAATTACCGAGGAGGAGATGACCTACCCACAACCCTGGAATACCGATTTTGGTTATTTTCATTTCTTTACAAAATATACAGGAGTCCGACAGCTTTATTTCGAAACCAGCACCGATGGAATTCACTGGACAGATGATAAAATGCTGGCTGCCATTCCCGAGAAAATTGGGGAACAATCGGGACATTACCAAACCAGTAATGTTTTTGATGGAAAAAAGCTGGGTACTTTTTTCAATCGTCATCCGCAGGGAAATGTGGATAAACGAACGGATTTGTACTATGTTCAAACCGAAGATTTTGGACTTACCTGGACAAATGTTTCAAGTGAAAAACTTCAGATTCCAATTGTTGATTTGAACTCAGCCGCAAAAGCAGTTGATTACGCAGCAAAAGGGAAAAATGTGTATTTGAAAGACATGGGTTTTGATTCAAAGGGAAATCCTGCATGTTTATACATTCGCAGCAACGGCCATGAACCCGGCCCCAAAAGTGCGCCTTACGAATGGTGCATCACAAAATGGGATGGAAAAAACTGGCAAACTTCGGTGATAACCGAATCTGACCATAATTATGACATGGGAAGTTTGTATATTTCCGATGAAGGTTGGAAGGTTGTCGGTCCAACGGAAAAAGGTCCACAGCCCTGGGGAGTTGGCGGCGAATTGGCAATTTGGAAATCGGTAGATAAAGGAGAAACCTGGTTCAAAGAAAAGCAGCTTACTGAAAACAGTAAAATGAGTCATTCATACGTTCGTCGACCTGTAAATTTCAAAGCGCCATTTTGTTTTTTCTGGGCCGATGGAAATTCGCATGAGTTTAGTATATCAGAATTGTACTTTGGTGATTTTGATGGGAATATTTGGAAATTACCTTATGAAATGAAGGAAGATTTTGAGAAACCAGTAAAAATTAAGAAACCCGGTAAAAATTAAATTCAATATATGAAGTTCGTTTTTTTACATGTTTTTAGCTTAACAATACGGTTTTCTAAAAATTCAGTTTTTATTTACCTAATTGTTTTGTTTACAGCAGTTTCGTGTAGTGAAAAGCAATTTTCCACCTCCTCTTTGAGTGATAACGGAGCCGTTTTTAGTAATGAAATGCGGAACTTTATCAAAAGTGGTGCTGAACTAAAATTGGATACTGGCAGAAAAAAACCTAAACAAATCATTCGATCAGCAGAAAAATATTTAGGTACTCCACATTGCATGGGTGGAACCACTAAAAAATGTCTGGATTGTTCGGGGCTAACATATTTAGCGTTTACTGCAAACAAAATAACCATTCCCCGGAAATCGCAGGATCAGGCCCGATACGGGAAGATAATTCTCGACAAAGCTGATCTAAAAAATGGCGATTTGGTTTTCTATACCAGGACATATAATTCACCCGATTATATTACACATGTGGGTATTTATTTGGGTAATAACAGTTTTATTCATGCATCCACTTCAAAGGGTGTGGTTATAACAGAGATTCAAAATCCTTGGTGGTCAGAGCGTTTTGTGTTTGGTACAAGGGTGTTTTAAATTTGTTTCACAGCCAATTTTACTAATCCTTGAAATCCAACCGATACTCGGTTGTGGAATTCACATATTGTTTGTTATACAATAATCGAAAAACTACGTTTTTCTAATTTTCCTCAAAACAAGATAGACCTTGCACGAACTTTTGAGAAAATAGATGATTGTACAAATTCCTTGGCTAATGAAATCCTAAGCTGCATCATTTGATAATCGTGCAAAAATGTATCAAAAGTTTAACAACGCTGTAGCGTTGGATTATTGGTGTGCCGGGCATGTTCTGACACTACAGGGTGCAAGTCCCGAGAGAGCCGTAATGACCGGAATCTCAAAGCCGAAAGCAAGGGTGTCTGCCGTGAGGTAGAATCTGA
>JBBQPP010000722.1:0-2250 GCA_038217255.1 Bacteroidales bacterium
AAATGAAAATGACATTGAAAAATGTAAAAGCAGAAATGGAAAAACTGCTTTTTGATGAAGAATACCGTGAAAAAATATTGATTGATTATAAACGTTTAAAAGAACTGATGGGTGAACTCGGCGGTTCAAAACGTGCAGCACAAAAAATGGTTGAACTTTTAAAAAACTGAAATTTAAAATGATACTGGATACTCGATACTGGATATTGGATGCTGGATTCTTGGAACCCTCACCCCGAAACTTTAAACTTTGAACCCGAAACTTTAAACTCACATGTATAGTTTATTCAAAAAAGAGATAAAAACATTTTTAGGTTCGCTGATTGGCTATCTTGTTGTGATTGTCTTTTTGCTGGTAACTGGTCTTTTTTTATGGATTTTTCCGGGAGTTTACAACATCCCCGACAATGGATATGCAACTTTGGAAGGCTTGTTTTTACTTGCACCCTGGGTGTATCTTTTTTTGGTTCCGGCTATAACAATGCGCTTGTTTGCCGATGAAAAACGTACAGGAACAATCGAAACATTATTAACCCACCCGATTTCAGATTTGCAAATTGTGTTGGCCAAATTCTTTGCCGGTATGGCATTAGTTGTGTTTTCTTTGCTCCCAACTCTGCTCTATTTTCTATCGGTTTACTTGCTTGGAAATCCGGTTGGAAGTATTGATGTTGGCGCAACCTGGGGTTCATTTATCGGCTTGTTCTTCCTTGCTGCAATATATGTTGCAATAGGTATTTTTGCTTCATCCTTAACCGATAATCAAATTGTTTCTTTCATTTTAGCGATGGGCATTTCATTCATTTTTTATCTCGGATTGGAATTTGTTGCCTCGTCAGGTGTTCCCTATTTTTTAGATCAGATTCTTTCTTATTTCAGCATAAATAATCATTATCTGTCAATTTCACGTGGAGTTATTGATATGCGCGATATGGTTTATTTTATTGGAATGGCGCTGCTTTTCATTTATTTTACGGGTGTATTGTTGCGAAAAGGGAATTTAAAAATTAGAAAGACAAAAATTAATGTTACCGTTTTTGTAATCTCTTTGTTTGCAGTTTTTTTTATATCGACAAATTTCCTTTTTCGTTTTGATCTTACCGCTGATAAAAGGTTTTCACTTTCAGATGTGAGCAAAGAAATTGCGTCAAAAAATAATAATATTATTGAAATCGAACTTTATCTTGAGGGCGAGTTGGAACCAGGGTTACAAAAACTGCAACAGGAAGTTTTCGAAAAAATTGCTGTTTTAAATGTCTATTCGCCCAAGCCAATCAGATTAAAAATAACTGACCCATATCGTTTTAGTAATGCAAAAAAGTCAGAAGAATTTCAAAGTCAATTAATTGAAAAAGGGATTGAGCCAATTAGTTTTAACCGGAAAACGGATAGTGGAATCAGTACCAGGTATATTTTTCCGGGAGCAATAATCAGATCGGGACAAAAAGAAGTTGCTGTAAATTTCCTGAAAAATAATCCCGATTTTTCATATGAAGTAAATTTCAATCATTCAATAGAGAACGTTGAATTTGAGTTGATAAATGCATTACAAAAGTTGGGGCGCGATAAAAAATCAACTGTTGCATTTCTTGAAGGACATGGAGAATTCAATCAATATGAAGTTCTTGATATTTCAAATGCTTTAAATGGGGATTTCAATGTTAAACGGATCGGGGTCCAATTGTTGGAATCGAATAGCTCAGAAATTGACATTTTAATAGTCGCTGGTCCGAAGGAACCATTTTCCGAAAAGGATAAATTCGTAATCGACCAGTTTGTTATGAAAGGAGGAAAAGTTGTCTGGCTCATCGATCCGGTTCAGGTAAGTTTGGACAGTTTGTCGAATGGTTATCAAACATTTGCATTTCCGCGTGATTTAAATCTTGGTGATCAGTTTTTTAAATACGGCGTGCGGCTCAATTACGAGCTTTTGCAGGATGTCGATTGCGCTCAACTGTTAGTAAATACTGCTCCTGCAGGTAGTCCGGCACAATGGAATTTGTTTCCGTGGTATTATTCGCCCCTGCTGATTCCTTCTGATAATCATCCATTGAGTAGAAATCTCAATCGGATTTATACCGAATTCGTTTCTTCGATTGATACAATTTCAGGAAACCGGAACTTAACTAAATCTGTCATTTTAACTACTTCACCTTACGCACGAAGGGTAAAATCACCATCTTCAGTAAGTCTTGATAATATTAAAAATCCGCCAGCCAGGGAATTGTTCACCCAATCATTTATTCCGGTA
>JBBQPP010000723.1:0-2248 GCA_038217255.1 Bacteroidales bacterium
GGTTTTTGCACCGCGTTATCGACAGGCAAACATGGAAGTCTTTTACAAAATGGGAACGCCCGAAGCAAAAGCAGCCTTCGACCTGGCCTACAGCGATGTAAAAGCTGCATTTCAATTTTATCTTCAAAACGAAAACAAAAACCGGCCAATTGTATTAGCATCCCACAGTCAGGGAACTTTGCATGCCATTCGTTTATTACAGGAGTTTTTTGATGGAACCCCTTTGCAGAAACAGTTGGTATGTGCATATATTCCGGGGTACAGAATAAAAAAAGATGCATTTCAAACCATTCCCGTGAGCGAAATACCGAAACAAACAGGTTGCTTTGCAGGATGGCGCAGTTACGAAAAGGGGGAAATATCAGATCGGGTTTTAGCTGAAAAAGGCGATTGCGTTTGCGTAAATCCACTAACCTGGACCACTTCGGAAAACTGGGTTACAAAGGAATACCACCTGGGAATTATGAACGGTTTCAACAAAATTATCCCGCACACAGTGGCTGCCGGAATTGAGCCAAAAACAAAAATCCTTTGGGTCGAATCGCCCGATATAATTATTGAAGACATGAAAAAAGGGAAAGACCTTCACATATATGATTTCAACCTTTTTTGGATGAATATCCGCGAAAATGTAAAACTTAGGATTGACAAATGGATAAAAGAAAATGGAGTTGAAAAATGATTTTCAACAATCAATAATTAGTTAAGAAAGTAAGTAATCTCCTTTTTAAGGACATATTAAAAATTTTACTGATTGCCCAACTGGCTGTTTCGAGCCGCTTATGGGATTTTGAAAATATGCACTTTCTTTATTTGACTATATAAATCATTTCAAATAATGAATAGTTTTCAGTTTTACATTGCTAAATTTATTTTCGCAAAAAAAATGTGATTTTTTATATCTTTAAATATCGCCTAAATTAGAGAGATATGTTCGATAATCAAACTAAACTAGATCTAAAAAAAGGAGACCCTGCTGCTTTTAAGGAAGTATTCAGGTTGCTTTATCCACGATTGAAAGGTTATTGTACCCTTTTTATAAAAGATACAAGCCAGGTAGAGGACATAATTCAGGAAAGTTTCATTGCACTCTGGGAGAACAAAGGTTCAATAAAACCTGACAAATCAATTGAAAGTTTTCTGTTTGTGATTGTCCGAAACAGGTGTTTGAATTTCCTAAAAAAACAAAAAATAGAAGGGGAGAAAATGGATTTGGATAACCCCGAAATTACCCAGTTGCAATATCTGTATCAATTGGATTTTACTGATGGGGAGGGTGCCAGTTTAGAAGAATTGCTTGTGGTTTCGCTTCAGAAAGCAGTTGCTGAATTGCCCGAAAAAAGGAGGACGGTATTTGTGAAATGCAAAATCGAAGGTAGGAAACAAGCAGATGTTGCCAATGAATTAGGCATCAGCATAAAAATGGTGGAAAAACACATTGCAAAAGCAAAAACTATAATCCATGATGAACTAATCAGAAAATACCCTACATTAATAATAGTTATCACAATTTTTCTTGATACTTGATATTGGTTTCTGGATACTCGATACTTGCCTGATGCTGGAGGCTAGAACGACTGGGACACGGAGTTTCCAACTACGATTTGTCTTCGTCTAAACTTTGAACCCGGAACCCGGAACCCGGAACTTTAAACTTATTTCCTCTCGGAGGTAGGGTTTTTTGATGTTAAGTTGTACTCCTATTAGATATATCACATGAAAGAAATTGCAATAAAATATTTTGAAGGTCGGGCATCGGAGGCAGAACAAGCAGAATTGCTTGAATGGCTTCGTATTAAAAAGAATCGCAAAGATTTTTCTAGTTATAGTTTAGTTTGGAAGAAGGGCTTGGATGAACAAAAATTTCCTGCAAACATTGAGGAAACATGGAATAAAATTCAGGCTCGGTTGTTACAGAAAAGTTTCAATAGATGGCAGAAAACCAGAAGGACAAACCAGTTCTTCAGAATTGCTGCCATCTTCTTCTTTTTAATCAGTTTAGGGTTTTTTGCATATTTTTTTACAAACATCGAAACAAAAACACCCGAGTATTATACAAATGTGTTGGCGGAGAATGGACATATTTCAAAAGTTGAATTGCCGGATGGTTCTTATGTTTGGTTGAATTCAGGTTCAAAAATATCTTACAACAATTTTTTTGCATCAAACAACAGAAATATAAGTTTAACCGGTGAAGCCTATTTTCAGGTTACCAAAAATAAAGAACTTCCACTTGTAGTAACCAGTG
>JBBQPP010000724.1:0-2231 GCA_038217255.1 Bacteroidales bacterium
CACTGGGGCATCAAAGAATAATAATTGTTTCTTCCTTTGAAATTTGGGGTGTCATGTCCTGCATCGGCAATAGCAAGTTCGATTATTTTATAATTAGTTTTGGAGGCATTAAATTCGACAATAAGAATTTCTGATATTAGATCCCACTCAACATGAACAACACCTATTACAAGCAATGCAGTTTGTAGGATGTGTTTTGCGCAATTTTCACATTTTTGCCCCACTTTTATTTTTGCGGTCATGATTCTATTATGCGCTATCAAATTAATTTGCCTATTGAACTTTGAATTTACTTCTGCGAAATCTGACTTTCTTGTTTCCATTTTTTTCTGTTTTGATAATATACATTTGTTATGTCAAATTATGATCCGTCTGTTTATATTTAATCTACAGTACTGAAAATAAGTATTTTGTATTTTTAAAAGAGCTGAAATAGAAGTTCTTTTTGAAAAAGTATTATCAAAATGATAATAATATCAGACTTAATGGTGTGTTATTATTTTGCGATTTTGTAACTTGCAATTATGATTTCGAAATTTGTGCATATACAAACAATAATTATTAAAATTAAAAAATCATGAAAGTAAATCCTTATCTGAATTTCGATGGAAAGGCTGAAGAAGCATTCAATTTTTACAAATCTGTTTTTGGTGGCGAATTTACCGGAAACATGAAAATGAAAGATGCCCCGGAAAGCGACAAACTCTCAAAAGACGAGCAGAACCGCACAATGCACATTTCGTTGCCCATTGGAAAAGAAAACTTACTGATGGGCTCGGACATTATGCCTTCAATGAGACAGAAACTTATTAAAGGGAACAACAATTACATTTCGCTCCATCCTGAAAGCAAGGCAGAGGCGGATCGATTATTCAACGGGCTTTCAGAAGGTGGCGTAATAGAAATGCCAATGGCCGACCAGTTTTGGGGCGATTACTTCGGGAGTTTTATGGACAAATTTGGTATTGGTTGGATGATTAATTTTAATCCACAATTCTGAAATATGGAAAGCAAAAAAGTGCATCTAAATCCTGTCGGGCTTTTTAAAAGCCCAGCCTTTTCCCAAATCGTAACCACACAAGGCAACGGAAAGACAATTTACATTGGCGGACAAAATTCGGTAAACGAAAACGCCGAAATTGTTGGGAAAAATGATATCGCTGTCCAAACCGGACAAGTAATGAAAAACATAGAAACAGCCCTCACGTCCTGTGGTGCAAATTTTGACGATTTGGTCAAACTGAATATCAATATTGTGCAAGGTCAAGATGTTACAAAAGGATTTGAGGTCTCTCGAAAATATTTGCATCGGAGTTCAAACCAACCCATAGTTACCGTTCTGTTTGTTGCTGGCCTTGGCAGACCCGAATATCTTGTTGAAATTGATGCGATTGCTTTTTTACCAGAACAATAATAATTTCAAAAACACAAAAATGAAAACAAATAAAATTACAGTTCAGGCAGATATTGCAGCCGACACAAAAAAAGTTTGGGATTATTATACAAAACCCAAACACATTAAAAAATGGAACTTTGCTTCACCTGAATGGCATTGCCCAAAAGCCGAAAATGATTTAAGGGTTGGTGGCAAATACTTCGCAAGGATGGAAGCCAAGGACGGAAGTTGGGGGTTTGATTTCGAGGCAATTTATGATGCTGTGGTCGAACATAAAAACTTCGTTTACACAATGGAGGATGGCAGAAAGGTTACTGTTGATTTCGAAAATCTTGGAAATAAAACCCGGGCAATTGTAACTTTTGATACTGAAAAAGAAAACCCCGAAGAAATGCAGAGGAATGGCTGGCAGGCTATACTTGACAACTTTAAAAAATATGTGGAAGACAAATGATTTAAAATTAAAAACAAATGACAACAAAAGAACTTCTTGACTTTTATTACAGGGGATTTGCAGAAAAATCCAACTGGGAAAGTGTGATTGCCGACGACTTCCGTTATACTGGGGGCGATATGACGAAAACTGAACCCCTTGTTGGTAAACATGCATATATTGAAGTGATCAAACGTTTCTCGCAAGTCTTCAAAAAAATGAGGGTTGATGAAATGATTATCCAAGGCGGCAAAGCATGTGTAATCGGCAACTATGACCTCAAATTTCCGAACGGAAAAGAAATTAACGGCAATGTGACCGAAATTTGGACGGTAAAAAACGACAAGCTTCAATCGTTGAGAATTTATTTCGACACCTTGACTTTTTCGGAAAACTCAAAAA
>JBBQPP010000725.1:0-2224 GCA_038217255.1 Bacteroidales bacterium
TTTTCGCTCAAGTAAAAATCTCCGAAGAAAGCTGGACTCTGCCAACCTATAAAGTAGAACCACCCGACAAAAACCCCATGTTTTTCAAGGGCGAATCATATCAGGGTGCATCAAAAGTGATTTATCCGTATGCGCTGAATGATATGATTTCAAATGACAAAACCGAAAAGGATTGGAAAGCGCTCATCCTCGAAAACGAATACATAAAACTTTGCGTAACTCCTGAAATTGGCGGAAAATTGTATTACGCTACCGACAAAACAACCGGTTATAATTTCGTTTATAAAAATAACGTAGTAAAACCGGCAAACATTGGGATGACGGGTGCCTGGGTTTCGGGCGGGATTGAATGGTGCGTCATCCACCACCACCGTGCCTCAACCATGTTGCCAGTCGATTACAAGTTGGTGGAAAATTCCGATGGTAGCAAAACCATTTGGATTGGAGAAACCGAACCGCGCCAACAAATGCGTTGGACAATCGGGTTGACAATGTTCCCAGGAAAATCATATTATCAAACCGAAGTAAAAATCCACAACCCTACCCCGCTTACAAATACATTTTTATATTGGGCAAATGTGGCGGCCCACACCAACAGTAATTATCAGGTCATTTTTCCGCCAAGCACTACCGTTGCAACCTACCACGCCAAAAACAGTTTTACAAACTGGCCTTTTTCTACTGAAATTTATAATGGCGAAGATTTTACAAAAGGAGTTGACATTAGCTGGTGGAAAAATTCGGTTCATCAGAACTCCTATTTTGCCTATGATTTGCAGGAAGATTTTATGGGAGGTTATGACCACGGCAAAGAAACCGGAACTGTCCATATTGGCGACCACAACATTGTGAAAGGAGCTAAACTCTGGGAGTGGGGATCTGGCGTGCATGGGCAGGCCACCGAAGGAAGACTAACCGAAAAAGACGGACCTTATGTTGAAATTATGGTGGGCGCTTTTTCAGACAACCAACCTGATTATAGCTGGATTCGGCCTTATGAGGTAAAATCATTCAAACAATATTGGTATCCGGTAAAAGATATACAAGGATTTAAAAATGCAAACCTCAACGGAGCTGTGAACCTTGAAAAAAGAGACGGCAAAGTTTTTCTGGGTTATTATTCAACCCAAAAAATCGAAAAAGCAAACATTGTTTTGAAGAAAAATGGGAAGGTTATTTTTAGCAAACAAGTTGCGATTTCGCCTGAAAAATCATTTACAGAAACCATTAAAATTGAAGGCGATTTTGAACTGACCGACTTTTATACCGAAATGATGAATGCGGAAAACAACGAGTCACTGGTTTCGTACCAACCTGTTCCAATTGAAAAGCCTGAAAAACTTCCCGAAGAAGTAAAAAGACCTGAACTACCTGAAAATATTGAGACCGTTGAAGAGTTATTCCTAACAGGCAGTCGCATCATGCAATTTCACAACCCCACTTTGAATGCAATGGATTATTTTACCGAAGCGCTGAAACGCGACCCAAATGATATCCGCACCAACACGGCAGTTGGAACTATTCACTTAAAAAATTGGGAATACGAAAAAGCGCGGGATTATTTTGCCATTGCAATCAATCGGTTGACAAAAGATTATACCCGTCCGGCCAACTGCGAAGCGCTTTATTTGCAAGGTTTAACATTAAAAGCACTCGGCCTATTTGACGAAGCTATTGACACACTTTATCGTGCAACCTGGGATTATGCCTGGCATTCAGCCGCCTATATTGAACTTGCCCGAATTTCGGTTATGAAAGGTGATTTTGAAAAAGCGTTGGAACAAGTAAATGAATCGTTGACAACAAATACTGTAAACAATTCAGCCATAGCACTAAAAGCAGGGATTTTACGAAAAATGGGGCGTGTGGAAGAAGCCAAACAATTGCTCGAACCTCTGGCTCTTTCCGATCCACTGGATTTCAGAACAGCATACGAACGTTACCTGCTTGAAAACATTGATGGCGAAACCGAAGAAAGTGCTGGTTTATTGGCCGAACTCAATGTAAACATGCGCCGCTTTGTAGAGAATTACCGCGAATTGGCTGCGGGTTATCTAAACGATGGATTTGTTGATGAAGCCGAAAAAATATTATTGGGTTACCCGTATGAAAACCCGATGGTAAGTTACTATTTAGGTTTTCTTCAGGATTTGAAAGGGGATAAAAATGCTGCTGAAAAGTATTTTGCCAAAGCTTCCACAATGCCAACTGATTATGTATTTCC
>JBBQPP010000726.1:0-2222 GCA_038217255.1 Bacteroidales bacterium
TGTTCCTGCGGAATCAAAAAATCTTTGTGTAGCAGCGAGTAACCAAAAACTTTCAGGTTGGAGGTATTTACATAACCACCATCGTTAATTTCAGCCAACGCCTTTTCCATCCTTTCGTAAGGCGAATATTTTACGTTTGGCCGTACCAGTGCAACAACTTTATACTTCTGTTCCAATAAGTTATGGATGAAATGTGAAGCCACATAACCGTTTGCCCCGTTGATAATAATTGTCTTCATAATATGAGTTTTTAGTTGTCTGTTTAAAAAATTTCTGTTTAAAAAAATAGCACCAGAACCAGCACCAGGCTCAATGGAATGGTAAGGTTGTCAGAACCGCGCCAGCTAATCAACTCAGCCAGTGTTCCTGCTGCGGCAATGGTTAAAGCCAGCCAACAAGTTTTTAGGTCGAATACCTTGAAATGAAAATAAAATGCAAGAACACTTATTATAAAACTGGATACAAAAAATGCCCCGGAGCCCAAATACGTTTTCGCTAATTTGTGACCAAAGACTTTAATCTTACCATTATAATTTATGATGTTCATTCCCAGAATCGACGCCATTGGGTCGCTGATTGCAAGTACCAGCATCGGCAGGATGTAGATAAATTTATTGTCGGATAAATCGGAAATTAAAAAAGTGATGTAAATCGCCAGGGGCAGCAAATAACTTCCCATCGATTTTCGTTCGATGTCGTGAATTGAATTTAGCTGTTTGATTTGATAAGTAATCAACAATACCGCAAAAAATACGCTCGCCAAAATAAGCACATACCAGTGCGAAGTGAAAATATAGGGAAACGGAACAACTGCGAGCGTTGCTGTAAAATGTGCAAATTTCCGTGTTATTTCGCCTTTTACTTTGAGGCGGCGGTAATTCAATTCGTTGAAAACCAACAAGAGGCTGATGCCAAGCAAATAAACAATCGAAAGTACAATTATGTTAGCCATTTCATTCCATTTAAAAGTTTAAAACATACACGCTGAATGCAACCCAAGCCCCGGCAGCAATCAAGCTGTCGAACCTGTCGAGGAAACCCCCGTGCCCCGGAATTAAGTTGCTGTAATCTTTCACGTTAAATTTTCGCTTGTAAAATGAAGCCGCAAAATCGCCCGCAAAAGCAAAGAACACCAAGCCAAAAGTCAGCACAATGGGTTTCAACCCAGATGCAGAATAAAGGCTGTTTAATAGAAAAGAGCTACCAATTGCAATTAATCCACCACCCATTAAACCACCCAAGGTTTTGTTTGGGCTGGTTTTCGGGAACAGTTTTCGACGCCCAAAAAGTTGCCCTGTAATCTGGCTGAAACTGTCGAAAATGGAGAGTACGATGAATGAAAATAGGATTAGCTCTTTTTGTAAAGTGCCAAAAAGTAAAAAACCGACTGAAAAAGCTCCGTAAACAATAAGCGAGAGAAGATAAAATCCTGAATTTCTGTACCCTGAATTTTGGAAAAGACGAAATATTTCAAAAAATCCAACTCCAATTATTAAAATCGATAAGTACCGAAACGCAAGCGTATTGATGACAATGCTAAAAAAGAGGATGTTGATGATTAAGAAGTAAGTGAAAAATTTGATGTTGCTTTTACGCGCAACTTCATGCTCTTTTTTTCGGTTAATAAAGTAAAAACCAATTCCTCCCAGCAGGAAATAAATAAGAATTATGTAGTAAACAATACGCATCATTTTGAATGTCCTTTCCTTTTTTTATTTAACCGATGATCATTAAAATCCCGAGTACAATCATTGCCGCGGCATACAAATACCTCACTTTGTTTTCCGATTTTTCTGTTTTCGTTTCCGATAGAAATTTGGGGCCAACTAAAGCGCCAACAACTGAGCCGGCAGTTAGAAAACAAACCAATGTAAGGTCGATTTTCCCCAACAGGAAGTGTGCGCCAACGGCAAATATGGTGTTGCTTAATACCACCAACAATGAAGTGCCTATTACTAATTTCAATGGCAAGCGAAGTGTAAACAGACCAGCCAAAACCGGTGCTGTTCCGCTTGTCCCGAATGTCCCGGTAATGGTTCCCGCAAGAAATCCGAATAATGAACTACGTGTATTTTTTGCAAAACCGGATAACTTTTGCCGCTCGGTCCCGTTGTTTTCTGCCCGTTTTTTCCGTTGGGTATCCACAACAATATTTAGCGCAATGGCAACGGAATAAATTCCAAAACTGATTTTTAGTTGGTCGGCAGAAATGATGCTCGTAA
>JBBQPP010000727.1:0-2218 GCA_038217255.1 Bacteroidales bacterium
TACCTACGAAATGCAAACCCTTGCTGACAGCATCCTCCCGGTTATGATGCCTTACAACCGCTGGATCGATCCTGCCGGCGAACAAATTTATTTTGGCGATAAAGAATTGGAAAATCACGCTTTGGATTGTGCTGTTTCGCCTGATGGAAAATGGATTGCAATAGAAGGTCGCTATTCAGTAGTAATTATTTCTGCAGAGTCAAAAAAAATAGTCCACCGTTTTGTTCTCCGAGATATTTTCCCAGGAGCAAATGCAATGGGTACTTTTTCAGGTGTAAAATGGGTTGCTGAAAATGGCGGAAATACACTTTTCTGGAGTGTTTCCGGAAATGGAGGAAAATCTTATGTCGTAAAAGCAAACTGGGATAACAGAAAACTTGTTGTAGCAAAAACATACATTTTTGATGCGGTGAGCCCAGCGCAAAATCCACTGGCCAACGAGCTGGTTGTTTCTGTTGAAAATGGAACGCAGTTTTTGTATGTTGTATTGAATGGAAACAATACGCTTGAAAAAATAAATACAAATACTGGCGAAACAGTTTGGTCGGTTGCCACAGGAGTTGCACCATTTGGGCTTTCGAAGGCCAATGGAAAATTATATGTTACAAATTGGGCAGGCGGAGTGCCCGAAGAAAATGATAAAGATGTTGCAGGAATTCCCTGGGGAAGCGCCAAAATTGACCCGGGAACAGGAGCAACCCGCGAGGGAACTGTTTCACTATTCAATCCAACGGATGGAAAACTTATGAAGGAAATTGTAGTTGGACTGCACCCAAACGATATTATTTCAAGTCCCGATGAGAAGTTTGTTTATGTTGCCAATGCCAACAGTGATGCAATTTCAGTAATTAACACAAATACGAATGAAATAAGTGAAAATATTTCGGTGCGGTTGGGTGAAGATCAAAATCCGTATTGGGGAGACTCTCCCAATGGACTTGGAATTTCGGGCGATGGAAACACCTTGTATGTTGCCAACGGAATGGACAATGCGGTTGCAGTTGTTAAACTAGGAAAAAAAGCTGCAATAAATGCAAATGCTGAAAAAAGTAAAATTGAAGGTTTTATCCCAACCGGGGCATATCCGGGAGCAGTTTGTTTGCTGAACGACAATTATTTAATTGTTCCAAACATAGAATCGGAAGGGGCACGGATTCCTTTTGTTTCTGAAACCGATGGAAAAGTTTCGTATAACAGTCACAAACAAATGGCATCGGTTTCAATTATACCAATTCCAAATGAAACTCAATTAGCAGATTATACAAAAAAGGTTGAAAAAACAAACCAACTTTTCCGGTTGGCCCTTTTAAAAGATTTACCGCGTGAAAATGTAGCTCCGGTGCCGGTTCCTGTGCGGATTGGAGAACCATCCGTTTTTAAACATGTGGTTTATATTATCAAAGAAAACCGTACTTATGATCAGATTTTGGGCGATCATCCTGCCGGTGACGGCGATCCTTCGCTTTGTATTTTTGGAAAAGAAATAACACCGAACACACATAAAATCTGTGATGATTTTTTGCTCCTCGACAATTTTTATGTTGCAGGGAAATCATCGGCAGAAGGCCACCAATGGACGGATATGGCGATTGTTACGGATTATGTTGAAAAAAATGTCAGAGCCTGGTTTCGCAGTTACCCTCATGTTCAGGAAGATGCATTGGTTTATGCCCCAACCGGATTTATTTGGGACAATGCTCGCAATCATGGGAAGAGTGTGCGAATTTATGGTGAAGCCTGTTCGCCGCAAATGGATAAAAATGAAACCTGGAAATCAATTTACAAGAGGTTTAAAAACGGTGAAAAAACTGAATTTAAAAACACCTCCACAATAAACACCGTCCCAGAAATTTTAAGCCAGACTTATCCGGGTTACGGCACGCACAAATTTACCGATTTAATTCGTGCTCAAGCTTTTATTGATGAGTTAAAAACATTCGAAGAAATGGAAGGCGACCAGTTGCCCGAATTAATGATAATGGCGTTACCCAATGATCATACCTCGGGAACACGGCCCGGATTTCCAACACCACGCGCCATGGTTGCCGATAATGATGTGGCTTTGGGTAAAATCCTTGAAGCACTTTCAAAAAGCCGGTTCTGGAAAAATACAGCGGTTTTTATTACAGAAGACGACTCGCAAGCTGGTTGGGATCACGTTTCGGCGTACCGTACAGTTGGGTTGATTGCCAGCCCTTACACCAAATTCAACAAAACA
>JBBQPP010000728.1:0-2217 GCA_038217255.1 Bacteroidales bacterium
CAGGAAATTGTTTTTATCGCCCTGCACCCGCCTGTTATTATGGAAACATTGGAACAAATGAAAGCATCGGTTTCCGAAAAAACACAAGTTGTTTCATTTGCCCCAAAAATCAGTATCGAAAAAATGGCATCAAAACTGGCGACAAAAAACATTGCTCGAATGATTCCCAACGCCACATCTTACATTAACAAAGGTTTTAATCCTGTTTCTTTTTCTACTGAGTTTTCTTCGGATGAAAAACAATCACTATTTGAGATGCTAAAAACTTTGGGGAAAACTTTTGAAGTGGAAGAATCAAAACTCGAAGCTTATGCAATTGTTTCAGCCATGTTGCCAACTTACTTTTGGTTCCAATGGAAAGAAATGCAAAAACTTGGCTTGCAGATGGGATTGAATGAAAAGGAAAGCAAAGAAACGGTTCAACAAACTTTATTGGCTGCCATTGATTTGTTTTACAATTCAGGATTGAGCAACAACGAAGTTATTGACCTGATTCCGGTAAAACCCATTGGCGAGCATGAAGCCCAAATTTCTGAAATCTATCAAAGCAAATTAATGGAGTTGTTTCAAAAAATAAAAGCTTAGCATTATATGCTGCAAAAATGCTCGAACAACAACAATTACGATTGGCTCTTGTTATGATTCAAAACAAAAAATTAAGGTTTATGAAAAACTACAAATTATTTTCCCCCGGAAAAATCGGGACCATTGAAATAAAAAACAGGATAGTGATGTCGCCGATGACCCGCAGCCGCGCCATCGGAAACGTGCCAAACGATTTAATGGCCACCTACTACGGCCAACGTTCGGGTGCAGGTTTAATTATTACCGAAGGTACATCGCCTTCGCCCAACGGCTTAGGTTATTCCCGTATCCCCGGCGCTTTCAGCAAAGTTCAAACGGAGGGATGGAAGAAAATAACAGCAGCCGTTCATAAGGGAGGAAGCAAAATAATTTTGCAACTCATGCACACCGGCCGTATAAGCCATCCGCTGAACATGCCCGAAGGAGCAGAAATTCTTGCCCCATCGGCAGTTAAGCCGGCCGGTAATATGTGGACAGACCAGGAGCAATTGCAACCTTTCCCGGTGCCAAAAGAAATGACTTTGGAAGACATCCAAAGTGTGAAAAATGAATTTGTGGTAGCCGCTAAAAATGCTATCGAAGCTGGCTTTGATGGCATTGAACTGCATGGCGCCAACGGTTATTTGCTCGAACAATTTTTGTCGCCCATTAGCAACGTGCGAACCGATGAATATGGTGGGTCGGTGGAAAACCGCTGCCGTTTGGTTGCAGAGGTTGCCACAATGGTAGCCAAAGCAATCGGGAAAGAGCACACAGGCATCCGCTTGTCGCCTTATGGTGTTGCCAGCGACATGCCCCATTATCCCGAAATCGATGAAACGTATAAGTACTTGGCCGGGCAACTGGATCGGATTGGCATCGCTTACCTTCACATTAACGACCATTCAGCAATGGGTGCGCCCGAAGTTCCACTATCCATTAAACAAAGCATCAGGAAAATCTTTGGCAACAGCATCATCCTTGCCGGCGGGTACAATCTTGATCGTGCGGAAGCCGACCTCCAAAGTGGGTTAGGCGATTTTATCGCTTTTGGCCGTCCCTTCATCAACAACCCCGATATGGTGGAACGCTTTAAAAGCGATTGGCCGCTCTCCAATGATTTGAAAATGGATTTGTTTTATACGCCTGGCGAAAAAGGATATACTGATTACCCGGAATACAGCGGGGAGATGTAAAGATAGTCGCAGCCGCCTTTATACATTGTTTTTGAAGACCGTTCTCATGCAACAGGAAACAACGAATTTATTTGGAGTGAGTTTATCCGTGTTCGCAACGAAATAAAAGCAGGTTTTTACAAATTTTATGTTGAACAAATAAAACCTCAATTATGATTTCGGGCACAAAAAAACAAACGGATTTTTAAAAAATACCTCACACCTTAGTCCAGGTTTCAGTAAACGACTTGATAATTTTGGTGGCTTTTGTCCCTATCGTGGGTTTGCTTTTAGGAATCACAAATGTCCAGGTTCCTTACGGCACGGTAGTACATTTATTAAAGCCGGCGAAAGAAATGAGTTTGGTGATAGGAAAGTGGAGATTACAGATCCGGTTATTTGGATAAAAATCCGCTAATCGACTCAGTGAACCTTATATAGGGATTTAACGACAATTTTTACGGTGAAGCACCCGACC
>JBBQPP010000729.1:0-2217 GCA_038217255.1 Bacteroidales bacterium
AATCGCTTAAAAATCAAGTTGGGCGAGCCAATCATGATCCGCGAACGATTTGTTTCCGGAACAGGCGACAAACCCATTGAATACAACATTGGATTTTATATTGCTGAAAAATTTACCTATTCAATAGAAATCAGAAGATGAAGCAAAAACTTTCCATGGGAATCGATATTGGCGGCAGCCACATTACCTGCCAGCTTTTTGATAACAATACAAATAAATTAATTCCAGAATCAAAAGTGCGGGTTGAAGTTGACGGAAAAGGTTCAATGGAATCGGTTTTGGGAAACTGGGTAAAAGCCATTCAGAAAACGGTTTCAATCCAAAATATTAGTGATTTCGCCGGAATAGGTTTTGCCATGCCCGGCCCTTTTGATTACCTGAACGGGGTTGCCTGGTTCGATAAAAATGTGGACAAATTCCATGATTTACATGGCGTTGACATAAAAACTGAATTAATTCACAAACTTAATTTGCGGGCTGATTTTCCAATCCGTTTTTTAAATGATGCCGCAAGTTTCGCAGTTGGTGTTGCAAATGTTGAACCTGCCTCAAAATATACGCGGATTATCGCCTTGACTTTAGGAACCGGATTTGGAACCACTTTCATTAAAAATGGTTTGCCTGTTGCTGGTGAAGACGGAATTCCTGAAGACGGTTTTTTGTACCATATTCCTTTTCAAAAATCAATCGCCGATGAATATTTTTCCACCCGCTGGTTTTTGAATGAATATAAAAGTCGAACAGAATTAACTATTTCAGGCGTAAAAGAACTGACGGAACTTTCTGAAAATGATGAGACAGCAAATGAAATATTTACGTTATTCGGGAATAACCTGGGCAGTTTTCTAAAACCCTGGATTCAGAAATTTAATGCTGAATGTATTGTTCTTGGCGGGAATATTTCAAAAAGTTATCCGCTTTTTGAATCTGCATTGATGAACGAATTTTCAAACATGGATTTTCAACCTGAAATAATAATTTCTGAACTGGACGAAAATGCCGCGCTGATTGGTAGCGCAAGGTTGTGTGATGAGGTGTTCTATCAAAAATTAATCGAAACTAAAATTATAAAATAAAAACAGATGGCTTTTTGTGTTTCTAAATGTTCAATAATTGCATTTTACAAACAGTCTTCGACTTCGCTCAGACTGACGGTCATCCTGAGCGAAGTCGAAGGGTGTTTTCACAATAAATCCACTTTAAATTCTTTGTCATGAAAAATACGTTTCTAATTCTTTGCATGTTGGTTTTATTCTCATGCAATAAATCTATTAAACAAAAACCAGACTTTAATGCGGTGCAATATGTCGATCCGCAAATTGGTTCGGTACACGGGCGCTGGTTTTTTTACACTCCGGCGGCACTGCCATTTGGCATGGCTAAACTCGCCCCAAACACAAATGCGTACGAAAGTGTTGGAAGTTGGCTTCCAGGTGGTTACGATGACCGTCATAACTCAATCGAAGGATTTGCGCATTTTCATGAATTCCAGATTGGCGGAGTTGTGGTGATGCCAACGGTTGGCGAGTTGAAAACCGTTCCCGGAACTTTGGAAAATCCGGATGCCGGTTACCGCTCACGATTTGATAAAAAGGATGAACACGCTGAACCCGGTTACTATTCAGTTCTTTTAAAAGATTACAATATTAAGGCTGAAATTACTGCAACCGAGCGGGTCGGGTTTCATCACTATACTTTTCCACAGTCGGAAAATTCGAGGTTGATTTTTGATATCGGCCATAAACAGGGCGAAAGTAGCGACGTGACTGAAGCAAAGGCACAATTGGTAAATGGAAATGAAGTAGAAGGTTCCGTTGAAACCAATCCTGAATATGTAAAATTCTGTGATCCGGGAAATCGTGTTAAAATGTATTTCGTAGCGCGTTTAAGCAAAAACCCGGACAGTTTTGGCACTTTTCAGGATTCAATTGTAAATGAAAATCAATCGTCAACAATAGGTATCAGAAATGGAATTTACCTGACATTTAAAACCTCTGCAAACGAAGTGCTTGAAATGCAGGTCGGACTATCATACACAAGCATCGAAAACGCCAGGCTGAACCTGGAAACTGAAGCCACAAAAGTGTCATTTGATGAGGTACACAAATCGGCAACGAAAAAATGGAACGAAATGCTTGGTCGGATTCAGGTTGAAGACAAAAATTCAGCAAACAAAACAAAATTTTATACCGGGTTGTATCATGCGCTTCTTGGTCG
>JBBQPP010000730.1:0-2215 GCA_038217255.1 Bacteroidales bacterium
CGTTCAATAATGAAACGTTCGAAATTTCTGATATACGAGCATCTTTAAACCAGGGAAAATCATTAAATGGGAGAAAAAACTCTTTTCCCCCTAAGAATAACCAAAATCCGTGCATTGAAATGTTAGTTACTTCAACTTCTAAAGTGTTCTTTCCAGCTATTTCTGATTTCATTTTGCTTTTCTTTTATCAAATTCAACAACAGATGAATTTATTTTTTGTTGAATCCTGTACTTTTAACAAGTTCTATTTCAGGTTCTATCCAAAATTTGGCTTCTCCCTCGGGACTAACCACATAAACGTGCATACTTTCTTCTTCTCTCCAAAAAAAGAAAAACCTGAAATTTTGTTCTCTGAAAACAGTTGGACTCATGTTGCAAAGTTAAAAAATGCAATTACTAATGGATTAAACAATCAATTATCAAT
This sequence comes from Bacteroidales bacterium, assembly GCA_038217255.1. GTDB lineage: Bacteria > Bacteroidota > Bacteroidia > Bacteroidales > Prolixibacteraceae > Draconibacterium. The sequence goes on from JBBQPP010000730.1 coordinate 425, forward strand.
CATAAAATGAACATCAACAACCTGCTTCGAAAAAATATACAAAACCTCAAACCCTATGCTTCAGCCCGCGATGAATATTCGGGAGATGCAATGGTTTTTCTCGATGCCAACGAAAATCCATTTAACGAGCCTTACAACCGTTATCCCGATCCGCTGCAAAAAGAGCTAAAACAGAAAATATCAGTTTTGAAAAATATACCTGTCAACCAGATTTTTCTTGGCAATGGCAGCGATGAACCTATCGATTTGCTTATTCGGGCATTTTGTGAACCGGGCATAGATAATATTGTAACCATTAATCCAACCTACGGAATGTATCAGGTTGCCGCCGACACAAATGATATTGAAGTAATTAAAGTTTCGTTATCTGAAAATTTTGAGTTGGATTCGAAACAAATATTGCAGGCGGTAAACGAAAAAACAAAAATAATTTTCCTTTGCTCACCAAACAATCCCAGCGGAAATAGTTTGAACAATGAGGAAATGCTGGAGATAATCCAAAATTTCCTTGGACTTGTAATAGTTGATGAAGCTTATATTGATTTCGCACCGGGAAAATCATTGCTACCAGAAATAGACAAATACCCTAATCTTGTTATCCTGCAAACCTTTTCAAAAGCTTGGGGAATGGCGGGTATCCGGTTGGGAATGGCATTTGCATCCATTGAAATCATTCAGGTATTGAATAAAATTAAGTACCCTTACAACATTAATATTCTAACTCAGAAAAAAGCGCTTGAATTACTTGACAACAAAGAACAAGTTGTCATTTGGGTAAAAAAACTGATTGAAGAGCGAGAAAAAATGGCAAAATACCTGGCCAAATTGCATTTCGTGACAAAGATTTTTCCTTCAGATGCAAACTTTCTGCTGGTTTCGATGAATGATGCTAGAGGAATTTATAACTATCTGGTTGAAAATGGAATTATTGTCCGGGACAGATCAAAAATATATTTGTGCGACAACAGTTTACGCATTACAATCGGTACAATGGATGAGGATATTGTATTGCTTCAGGCCTTAAAAGATTATATTTGACCCGGATTATTAAATGATAAATGAAGAAAAAAGCACTTTTCATCGATCGGGATGGAACATTAATTTACGAGCCGGAAGACGAGCAAATTGATTCACTTGAAAAACTTGAGTTTCTGCCAAAGGTTTTCAGGAATTTGTATTTCATCCAGAAGAATTTAGATTATGAATTGGTAATGGTAACAAATCAGGACGGGCTGGGAACAGCATCTTACCCCGAAGAAACCTTTTGGCCTGCACATAACAAAGTACTTCAGGCGTTTGAAAATGAAAGTGTTATTTTTGACGATATTTTAATTGACCGCAGCTTTCCACATGAGAATTTGCCCACCAGAAAACCGGGAACAGGTATGTTAACCAAATATTTAAGTGGCGATTACGACCTTGCAAACAGCTTTGTTATTGGCGATAGGTTAACCGACATTCAATTGGCCAAAAACCTTGGTGCCTTAGGTATTTTAATAAATAATGGCGATTTGGTTGAACAGATGGAAAAACAAGGTTTGACCAATCATTGTGTTTTGGTTTCAGAAGACTGGGATGATATTTACGTCTGTGTGGCAGCCACCGAAAGGACTGCCGAAGTTGTAAGAACAACAAAAGAAACGAGTATTACTATCCAGCTCAATCTTGATGGTTCGGGAGTTTGTGAAATTTCAACGGGATTGCATTTTTTCGATCACATGTTGAATCAAATCGGTCGGCACGCAGGTGTTGATTTAAAAATTAATGTAAACGGCGATTTGGAAGTTGATG
>JBBQPP010000731.1:0-2214 GCA_038217255.1 Bacteroidales bacterium
ATTCGTTTTATTTGCACCTCTCCCAAACCCGAAAGTTGGTCCAAAACATATTGAATAAAGTCATTCGATACTGCCATGGTAGTTCAAGCTTTCTTTCTTGAATACAATTTTGAAGCAATCCAGGCACCGATAATCATTTCAATCCATGCAATAGGAAATAATATTGCTGCAGTACTCCATTCGCCCAAGCCTGTATTTACACTGGCAATCCAAAATATACCAATGGTTGCCAAAGCTGTTGTTGTTCCTGAAATTATTATTGATTTAAAGTTGTTGCCAAATGCAACCGTGCAAAGCCAGAATATAAACACAAGAATAGCAGTCAATAACATATCCCAGCCACCCCAAATTAAAGCGTTGCTTAAGCCCATTGGCCCGATTGGAATTCTCCCGGCAAAAAATTCTTCCATTAGCGGAAATGCCACTAACATTGCTCTTGCTACCTCTGCAATATTTATCCAGATACTTGTAATTAAGGTGATAATTACGAATTGTTTGAGATTGAAATTTTTGTTTTCCATACTTTAGATTTTTATGTATGGCACAAAATTACATTCAGCGGAAAGATTATCTCGTTGACATTTGCTAAGAAATTCGAATTTCTTTTCTGATTCGACTCAAATGCTCTGCTGAAATTCCAATGTATGAAGCGACTTGATGCTGAGGAACTCTTGAAATGATTTGTTTATTGTTTTTCAAAAGGTTCAGATATCTTTCTTTGGGGCTTTTAATAATAAATCCTTTCCGTTCATCCTCTGTTTTTATATAGTTCATTTTGAACATATTGAAACTCATCCGATGAAAACCTAAAACTTCAGATTTTAGAAATTCCAATGCTTCCATTGTCATTTCAATTGCTTGAATTGAATCTAAAGCCTGAATATTGATTTGCGCTTTTTGGTTCAGTAAAAAATTCACATAATCGTAAGTGTGGTCATTCTCAAAATAAAAATTAGTTGTGATTTCTTTCCCGTCAACAACCACAAACCCACGCGCGCAGCCTTTTAAAACAATCCTGATTACATTGCACGTTTCACCTTCTTTTAGCAAAAAATCACTTTTATTATATTCAACCAGATCGAAACCCGAAAGAAATAAACCGGCATCTGTGTCGCTCATCCCCAGTGTTTCTATAAGGTATCTTTTGTAGCTTTCCATGGTGCGAAAATAATAAAAATCCGAAAGCGATCCCAAAAGTGGTAATCGAGAAGATTACCCGCAATACTTTGGGACACAAGGTGATGTGCGCTACGTATATAATTATGTTCGTTGTGTTCGAAATATTGAATAACGCCATAAGAATTTCAAATATATCGCATCTGATTATATTTGCATTCTATGATAGAATTTCCCAATCCAAATTCAGCAGATGACGAGGGATTGATAGCGCAGGGTGGCAAACTCACCCCAGAGTATTTGTTGTCAGCATACTGCCAAGGAATTTACCCTTGGTTTTGCGAAGACGAACCAATTTTATGGTGGTCGCCAAATCCGCGAATGGTGCTGTTCCCAAATAAATTTAAACTGCGAAAAAGTTTGCGCCAGGTAATTAATAAGGGAACTTTTGAGCTAAAGATTGATACCGCATTTCGGGATGTGATTACAAATTGCAGCCGCATTCCACGACCAAACCAGGAAGAAACCTGGATTACCAACGACATAATTGAAGCATATGTGGAATTGCACCAATTGGGTTTCGCCCACTCCTTTGAAAGTTATTTTAACGACGAGTTGGTTGGAGGTTTATACGGTATTTCAGTTGGATCTTGTTTTTTTGGAGAATCCATGTTTTTTACTAAAACCGATGCCAGTAAAGTGGCCTTTTATCATTTGGTTCAGTTTGCATTAAAAAACAACTTTGCATTTATCGATGCACAGCAATCTACCAATCATTTAATTAGTTTCGGCGCTGAAATTATACCCCGAACCAAATTTCTGGAATTATTGCAAACCTCGCTGCAAAAGGAAACAATGCAAGGAAAGTGGACGGATTTGGGATAATTTCGGGAGATGCTCAGATAGTTTAAATGAAACTATTCCTTACATTTGGAAAAGTAAAATCAAAAAACCGAACAAATGAACCGCTATTCATCCGATAAAAACATCCGAAATTTATTATTTATTGAATATCAAAACATTAGCATATGCGACTAATTACGAAATACCCGCATATTGGGGGTGGACAAATGTTAGTGTTCTTACTGAAAACAACTT
>JBBQPP010000732.1:0-2183 GCA_038217255.1 Bacteroidales bacterium
AGGTCCTGAACAAATTGATGTAGATTTTGAGGTTGGTATTAGAGACGGTCAACACTATATGATGAAAACCGATAAAACCAGAAAAGCATTTGTAAATGGTACTGTAACAGAAAATTACATATACCTCTTATTCTCAGGACACAATCGTCAAGAAGATAACTGGAGTTATGGAAAATATATTTTTATCTATGACTGGAACGGGAATCCAATAAGGAAGTTGGCATTGGATCGATATATCTATGCTTTTACTGTATCAGAGAATGACAATGTAATTTACTCACATGATAGGGAAACAGGTAATATTATTAAGGCCGTTATTTAATAAAAAATTATGAAGTACTTAATATCTGTCGTTGAAAGGACTCTTGAGAAAAAATTGTTGCTTCCGGATAGTTCGGAATGGTCCCTGAGGATTGTATTATTGGCAAAGCCGTCTTTGTGTTGTTTAATTACCACGACCGAAAATTGAACTTAAAAAGAATTTTTAGATTCATCAAATAAACAATTATTTCATAATTTTAAAAATTAAAAACTAAACGAAAATCAATGAATACAAACCAATTGAGACCAAAAAGTATGTGTCGATCTATCGCAATTTTTCTGACTGTTTTAATAATTGCAACAATCTCATCGTGCAAATCAAAAAGTGATGATCAAACTGGGAATCTCAACGAATCCCTCCCCGAAGAAAAAAACATTGTAGAAACCGTTGTGCTCGAAAAACAGGATTTTACGCGGGAAATCATTAGCAATGGCAAACTGTCCGCCATACAGAAAGCCGAATTGTATTTCAAGAATCCGGGGATAATAGAAACTGTAAAAGTCAGGAACGGGGAAAACGTTTCAACAAATGTTGAATTGGCCCGCTTGCAAACCGATGATTACAAGTTTAATGTAGAAAAAGCACAGGTTGCAATGGAAAAAGCTGAAATAGACCGCTTAGATGCTTTGCTGAGTATGGGATATAAAACAGGGAATGAGAGCATTTCACCTGAACACCAAAAAATTGCCGACATCCGCTCTGGTTTCGACCAGGCAAAAATACAAATGGCGGAAGCAAACCAACAATTGGAAAACATTTCGTTAAAAGCTCCTTTTGCCGGTAAAGTTGAAGGCTTGAAACAAAAAGCCTTTGAAAAAGCAGACCTCTCAAAACCATTTTGCACACTTATAAACGACAGCCGGTTTACCATTGAGTTTCCACTGTTGGAAACCGAAATCAGTCAGGTAAATATTGGTCAAAAAGTTACCATTACCCCAATTGCCGGGGCAAAACAAACCGAAGGAAATATTACTGAAATTAACCCCCGCATCGACGAAAACGGGTTGGTATGGGTAAAAGCTGAAGTTACAAATCCTGGAGGCTATTTAGAAGGGATGAACGTAAAAGTTAGTATAAAACGGGCAATTTCGGGGCAATTGGTTGTGCCCAAACAAGCCGTTGTTTTGCGCCAAAACCGTGAAGTACTTTTCCGTTACACCGGTGGAGTTGCCTATTGGACCTACATTAATGTACTTGATGAAAACGAACACCAATATTCGGTTGTTGCTGCCGAAGGTGCTACGTTGGAGTTGGGCGATACAGTAATTGTTTCTAATAACCTGAATCTGGCACATGAGTCGGAGGTGGAGTTGAAATAACGATTTCTATTGTTTGGGGGAAGTGTTTCTTTTGTTTGAAGAAGGGTTTGAAGGAAGTTTGAAAATGTTTGAAAAGATTAAATAATTTTTAAATGAAAAATAAAAAATACCGGATTCTATACTTTATATTATTTGTAATTACAATACATATCGCTTTTGCCTGCCAAAATGAGAAGAACTGGACCACTAAAATAAAGACACCACAAGAATTCATAAACATATTTCCAAAAGAATTTGAGATAAGCTCAGAAGTCTTTATTAATGATACTATAAATCTTTTAAATCCTTTTTCAGTTGAAGTTTTAGGCAACTTATTATGGGTGAGAAATCAAGGAACAAGTGGTAGCAAACTTATTTCTGTTTTTGATATGGACACAAAGAATTATATAGGTGATATGTTAAAAATTGGAAATGGACCATTGGAATACAATAATTGCATTTGTCAAAATATAACAAAAGACACTTTGTTTGTCCTAGAGTTTTATGCTAAACGTGCCTCACTTTTTTCTGTCGAAAAAGTTAGAAGTTTAAGTAATATTCCA